>JAFGHO010000066.1 GCA_016930085.1 Spirochaetales bacterium | reverse complement strand
CGTCGACAGCTAAGAAAAAGGCCGCCGGCAAGGCCGTCACCAAAAAAGAGTCGCTGAAAGCGGCAACGTCGACAGCTAAGAAAAAGGCCGCCGGCAAGGCCGTCACCAAAAAAGAGTCGCTGAAAGCCGCTGTTTCTACCGGCGAAAAAAAGGCCGTCAAGCGGAATGCCGCTATAAAAGAGTCTGCAAAAACCGCGACACCTTCCCGCGTCAAAAAGGCAGTCAAGCGGAATGCCACGGTCAAAAAGGTAAAAGCTGCCGAACCGGTTGTCAAAATAAAGAAACCGGTGACAAAGGTAAAAAAAGCGGACGCCGTAAAACGGTTGAAAAAGGAAGAGGTCGTAGAGGCCGAAGAATGATTGTATAATCGACATAATCAGGACCGTCCAACTGACGGTTATATATATCCCCCTATCAGGATAATGACAGAGACCCCGCAAGCCGGTTTCCGGCGGGCGGGGTTTTTTATATATTGACCGGTCGATTATTTGTTCAGCTGTTCCAGCAGGCATATTAAACTCGAAAACAACGCTTCCGGATATGCTTCTCCGTAGTATCCCGTAACATCTCCCAATATGATTCTCATCCCCGCCTTTTCGAAACGATGTACAAGCTCTTTACTCATAAGTTCCCTCATTTCAACAGCCTTTTCAAGGTGTGAAGATTCGAGAAATCCCGGTTCACAGAGGTTGAGTCAGATCATCTCCAGGGCCCTGAAAAGAGGCGGCCAGCAGATCCATTGAATACGTTCTTTTTTATTCTTGAGAAAAATTTCCAGCCATGGTTCTTTGTCTATATAATAGATCCTTCCTTTTTTGGCTGGGAAAAAACTCAATATGCCGGAATGCCCCATTTCGAAAAGCACATCCTGAATGGAACGCCATGCGTAATATGTCTGATCGGCGATTTCCTGAATGGCACCCTTCCCGTTTACCATCAGATAACAAAGTGTTTCACTTCGTGAAGATATTCCCATAAAAGAACGAAGCTGAAGCAGGAGGCTTGTCTTTTGTTTTACCGGGAAAACCCCGGACATCTCCCTGTTCTTAACCGGGTTTCGTATGAATCCGTATTTTCTGAAAACCGCATCATTTTCTCCGACAACAGGAACAGGATTCCCCGATTTCAGATAAAATAGATGGCCGGTTTTATCACCGCCTGTTTTCACACTACGGGCAAGCCCTTTCCATTTTATCTCCGGTTTGTTTTTCATAATAAGGGCGGCAATAGCGGCGAAAACTCCGGAAAAAACGAAACCTTCCAGTTTTAATATATTTCGAAGACGCTGGACGTTGATGAATCGTTCGTTTTTATCAAGCCAGTCGAGGATTTCATCGAAAAGACGTTGATCGTGACGGGTCGATGAGGTGTGAATCGGAACCCATCAGTGCGATTATATCAATGTCCTTTGTTGTTCTTGAAACGAGATTCGTCGCGATCAATGCCGAACCACCGCATACAACCAGGTTAATAGTAGAACTTTTTGCCGACTTAAACGTCGTTCGAGGAGAGTCAGTGCCTGTATTAGTATTTTATTGTCTAATTTTTCCATTATTACGCTATACCACTATTATATTACGTTACTAGGTAATAATAAAGCAGTTTCTTTACGTTCTTTTTCATAATTTTATTAAAACAAAAACACTCATACTCTTTCTCTTACAATCGCTTCGTGAGCATCGCGATCTTCGTGTTATAAAATTCTTATACGCGAAAAGGTTTCACTTTAAAAGGAGGCAGCCACGCACGCTGTCTCCTTTTTCTTTCGATCTCCCTACAGCGTCGAAAGCAGGCGTTCCACCTCGCTCTTTTTCGAATAATCCGGTTTTTTGGCCAGAAGGGTCTGAAGAAGGGTCTTCGCCCGCGGTTTGTCCCCTTCCTCGATGAGGATGAGGGCGTATTCGTAATACGCGTCCCAGTATGAGGGATCGATGCTGAGGCATTCGCTGAAGGCCTTCTTCGCTTCGGAAATTTTCCCCACACGCTTGTATGCCACGCCGAGATTGTAATGCGGCTCGATTTCGTTCGGTTCAAGCGAAACTGCTTTTTCCAGATACGGAATACTCTCCCTGAAGCTTTCCTTCGCGATATAGATACTTCCCAGATTGTTGTTCACCATGTAGCTGTCCGCATCGAGTTTGTAGGCGGCGCTAAACAGCGGGAGCGCCATGTCGTAAAGCCCCGAGGCTTTGTATATATTGCCGAGATTGACAAGGGGAAGGATATATCGCGGGTCGAGTTCGATCGCCAGTTTATAGTATTTCTGGGCGTTGTCCGTGTCTTTCAAGGCTTCATAGACTAAACCCAGCTGGTAGTTGTATTTCGGATTGTCCGGTAATGCCTTTACCGCCTCCTTTGCGTACGTGAGGGCTTCCTGCGGTTTGCCGATGTCGTATTTGACGACCGCCATTTTATAGTGCGCGTCGACGTAATCGGGTTCGAGGCGGAGCGCCTCTTTCAGAGCCTTTTCCGCACCCGTATAATCGCCCGTTTTTATCAGCGCATCGGCAAGATACCGCTGGTAGCGGGCGTCCGATGGTGAATAACGCACCGCGTTCCTGAAAGCCTCGGCCGCGGCCGCGTACTCCCCTTTCTCGTCGAGCAGCTGGCCGAGCTGTGAGTATGCCTTATCGTAATCCTTTTTATAGGAGATGGCCCGTTGAAAGGCCTTGATCGCCTCGTCACGGTCGCCGAGTTTTATATAACACAAACCCTTGTTAAAGTGGGCCTTTTCATGATTCGGTTTTATTTTGAGACACGATTCAAAGGATTTTCGCGCATCCGAATATTTCCTCATCCGGTACTGAACGACGCCGAGATTGTAATACGCTTCCCAATTTTCCTTGTCCAGAATAATGGCCTGTTTCCACTCGTTTTCAGCCTCATCGAGTTTTCCCCGTTGTTCATAGACTTCGGCGAGGACCTCGTGAGGGAGGGCCAGCGTCGGATCTTCCTGTACCGACTTTTTGGCGTTTTCCTCGGCAAGATCCTGGCTGTTTTCGTCCTCCGGATTTTCCCTGATATAACTCAGGCCGATGAGGGCGTGCGCCATGGCATTATCGTCGTCGAGTTCGAGTACGTCATCAAGGGTATCGCGGGCACCGTCGTAATCCCCGAGTTCTATCTGCTTTTCTCCCTTTTCAAGGAGATCCTTTACCGTCTCCTCTTTGCTTTTTTTCGGTGTCGGTGTGCCGCCTATCTTTTCTTCATAATATGTCGCTTGCGGCCCTTTTTGTTCAGTGTCCTTTATCGATTCGATGAGTTTATCCATCTGCCGCCGTTCCCTGTCGCGTTCCTTGTCGTCCGCAACATCCCTTTCCCGTTCGGCACGCTGTTTTTCATCCAGTATCCTGTCCTGAAGTTCGAGCACCTCCTCGTCATCGGGATTGTCGAGTAAAAGGTCTTCCAGAAGATTCAACGCGCGGTCATACTCCCCTTTCCCGGCATATCGCTCGATAAGTTTGATCGCGTTCTCTCTCTTGCCTTCTCCTCCTTCTCCCCCGCGAGGAAAAAAGAGGAAGAGGAGTACGATAATGATGATAAGGATAAGGGCAAATATAGCAAGTAAAATTTTTTTTCTGTCCACCGTATCCATTCCTTTCCGTTGATTATTGACATCCCCGTGCCGGATAACGTCCCGGGCAAAATGTATGGTATTTCACGATAAAAATATACCGACAAGAAGCCCCGGCTCGAACGAATCAGTCCTCGATATCTTCTTCTTCATAGTCCGATTCAAGGGTGTCGGTTCCCGCATGGATCACCTTGCTCGAATCTTCCGCCGAGTTGAGCAGTTTCAGGAGGTTCTCCAGATCCCGTTCCCTATCCTCCTTGTCCCGTATATAGTGGGAGAGGAGCGCTATCATTTTTTCGACTTCCGTCCGCTGGGGGGTCTTCGGGTATAACTCGAGATATTTTTCGTAATCCCTGATAATATCGCCGAAAGCCGCGATTTTCTCATCCCTGCTTTCGAGTCCAAGTGCAAGCTTGAGTTTCGTATTTGCCATATTGACATAGGTATCGGGTAATCCCGGATTCAAATCAAGCGCCTTCTTATACATTTCGAGAGCAATACTGTATTTTTTTAATGTATAATGGTTGTTTCCCAGATGGAAATAGAAAAGATATTTCGATTCATGGGCAATATTCAGCCCCCGTTTGAGAATTTCTATCGATTTATCGATATTTTTCATCATCTCATACACTAACGCAAGGTCTAAAAATATCCTCTCGTTTTCCGGATCCTCACTCAGGGCCATTTCGTAGAGGGGAAGCGCTTTTTCCGGTTTATTCTCCTGCAGCAGCTTGTCCGCTTCCTCCAGATAGGATGGAAAACAAAGCGTCTGAAATAGCAGCATAAAAACGATGCCTGAAACAAAGCTTTTCATCTCGCCGTCCTCCTTCATAAAAATATAGCACAATTCCTTATTTTTTTAAACGAGAATATTTGACAGAAGTAACGAAAAAAATTACCATTGTATCTGTAATACCAATACTTCCTTTATCGGGAAATATTGTTAATTGTCGGCCGTATTGAGGTAAAACGAGAGTTACAAGCGCACATTATCAATATGTAACGGCGAAAGCGAAGCGCGGTCATGGACGACACAATGTGAAAGGAATATGAAGGTATGATTCCTGCACTGATAGCCCTCATTATCATCATCGGCCTGGGATTGATTGTCTTTATCGTTATTATGATAAGGAGAATCCTTGGCCCAAGAAGGATCGAACAACTGGTCGAACTGCTGAACCAGAACAAGACCGGGTATGTCATCAGGTACGCAAAAAGGCTGATCGGCCGCGAACCCAGAAATACGGCAGCCCATTATATTCTCGGCAAGGCGTATTGTGCCGAGGAAAATTACGATATGGCACTCGTCGAGTTCCGGACGGTCAACAACATCGGCATATTCGATCATCAATATTGCCAGGAAATTCCTTTCAGGAAAGAAGTGGCCGAACTTTACAAGCAGTTCGAGCAGACGGAAGAAGCCCTGAAGGAATACCTCCTTCTCGCCCAACTCGAACCGTTCAATCCGGAGCATTATTATGAATGCGGCCTGCTTTTTGAAGAGCGCAACAACAACGAAGCCGCGGCCCAGTACTTTCAGAAAGCGATCGACGTCGATAAAAGCCATTCGAACGCGCACTACAAATTGGGGTATCTTAACTACCGCCAGAAAAAGACGATCGAGGCCAAAATCGAGCTCGAACTGGCATTGCGGCACAATCCGGAAAACAGATACGCCCACTTTTTCCTTGCCAAACTGCTCCAGGACGCGCACGATCTTTCGAACGCGATCGCGCATTTCGAGCAGGCGCAGAAAAGCCCCGAACTGAAAATGAAGGCGACGGTGGAGCGGGGTCATACCGCGATCATGATGGGCAAATACGAAAAGGCGATTCCCGAACTCCAGCGCGCGCTCACTTACTCGGCCGACGAAGGGGATAACGACACCCTCTACGGCCGCTACTACCTTGCCGAAGCGTATGAAAAAATCCGGGATATCGAACGGGCGGTCGAAAACTGGGAAAAAATATATGCGAAAAAACCGAACTTTCTGGACGTCTCGGGCAAGTTGAGCCAGTACCAGGAACTCAGAATCGACGACAGGGTGAAGGATTATCTGACATCGAAAAACGATGTCTTCATGTCGATGTGCAGGGAAGTCGTTGCCGCCATGAACCTCGAAATAAGGGAAACAACCGAACTCGCGAACGGCTGCCAGATCATTGCCGTCGAAGCGGAATCGAAATGGAGGAATGCACGAAAGCTTCCTCGGCTCATCCGCTTTTACCGTATTTCGGATGTGATCAAGGATGCGACGGTGCGCTCGATTCATGAAGAAATGAAGAAACTGAACGTCAACCGGGGGATTGTATTTACGACATCGGGATATTCGAAACCCGCCATGGATTTCGCGGAAACGCGGCCGATCGATCTTTTCGACAAAGACAAATTACAGGAATATCTCAACCAGACGACGAAATAAAAACGATCCGAATAGAGGCACGGGACGTCTTTACATCGACCGGGATTTATAATAAAAATATGTAACCGGTAACGGTTTTTTGGAAAGACACGGAAATACGGATATATGAACAAAGAAATCTCGCACCATAACACCGCACGACGAATCGCCGGGCGGAAAGCGGTGATGAAATGAAAATCCTCTGTATTGCCGATCACATCGATCCGAGGGTGTACAGCTGTAATATCAAAACCCGCTTTCCCGATATCGATTTTGTTCTGAGTGCGGGCGATCTCAGACTCAGCTACTATGATTTTATCACCACAAATTTGAACAAGCCGCTTTTTTTTGTATTTGGAAATCACCGGTTAAAAGGGATAGAATATTATAAAAAGGATTACGGTGTGGAATCATACATGCGGATGCATAAAAAAAGACAGGAACTCGCAGTAGGCGCCACCTACGTTGATTCAAAAATCGTCAAGGAAAAGGGCGTATTGATCGCGGGACTCGGGGGAAGCATCTGGTATAACGGCGGTAAAAACCAGTTTACCGAGTTTACCATGTTTCTTAAAATGCTTCACCTTCTGCCCCGGCTGCTGTGGAACAGGATATTTCATAACCGGTTTCTGGATATTCTCCTCACCCATTCACCCCCCTACGGTCTCCATGACAAAAAAGACAGATGTCACCGGGGTTTCAAGGTATTCCGGCTTTTTATGAAACTGTTCAAACCGGCGTATCTTGTTCACGGCCATGTGCATCTTTACAGCCTCGAAGACAAAAGAAAAGACGCCTTCTGTGACACGATGGTAGTGAACGCATACAACTACTGTATTATTGAATTATGAGGAAAAGAACAAATGATATATTCATACAACGAACAAGTACAGGTCGATTTTGACCGCGCTCGAACGCGTGAGGTTTTCGCGAAGATTTTCGCCCTGCTTAAAAATGAAAAGGATGAACTCCTCGCCTTCGATGACATAAAGTCCATTCTCAAACCGAAATCGACGACCTACAAGGGCACTTTTCCCGTCGAGATTTCACTGATCGTGGGAAGCGAAGGACGGTACAAGGATTTCAACAAGCGTTTCCTTCCGCGGTACCAGCACCTCCGGAGAAGATGGCAGCGAGTGGACATGGCCCATCATCAGAATAAAATACTTCCCGCCGTCAAACTCTATGAGATCGGCGGGGTCTATTTCGTGCGCGACGGAAATCACCGGGTTTCGGTGGCGAAGATGCAGGGCGCCGCGTTCATCGACGCCGAAGTGATCTCCCTCGATACCGAAATTACGATAACACCGGAGATGGGACGCAAAGACCTCAGCAATGCCGTCATCGCTTTTGAAAAGGAGCGGTTTTTCGAGGCCACCCACCTTGATGTATTGCGGCCCGAATGCTCCATCGAGTTTACCTCGATCGGACGGTACGACGACATCATAAAACATATCAACGGCCACAAGTATTTTATCAATATCGATCAGGAGGAAGAAATCCCGTTCGGAAAAGCGATGCTTTCCTGGTACGACAATGTGTTTATTCCGATAATCACCATTATCACCAAAGAAAATATATTGAACCGTTTCCCCGAACGGACACCGGCGGACCTCTATGTCTGGATCGTCCGGCACTGGCATGAACTGAAGGAACGATACGGGCACGATTTTTCCCTGAAACAGGCGGTACTGGATTTCTCGCAAAAATACGGAAAGAGTTTTTTTGACCAGATAAAAGAGATTCTGCGCCGCATCGGTTTTAAGATAATGAAGCGGAAACGATAACGGCATTTTTTTCATCACTGTTTCAACTGCGAAAAAGACCCGTATTCCCCGCCCCGGGAGGTAGCAATAAACTCCGGAATATATTACAATACGCACCGGACGCGACGGCGCATCGACAAGAAAGAAAGGCGATTGTATGATTCCATGCTGTTTCGACAATGAAAAATATCTCAAAGAACAGGAAGCAGCCATTCTCGATCGGGTACGCAGATTCAACAACAAACTCTACCTCGAGTTCGGCGGAAAGCTTTTGTTCGACTACCACGCATCCCGGGTTCTTCCGGGATTCGATCCGAATGTCAAAATGCGGCTTCTCAGAAAAATGAAGGACAATGTGGCGATTATCCTCTGTATCTATTCGGGCGACATCGAACGGAAAAAAGTAAGGGCCGATTTCGGGATCACCTATGATACCGACGCCCTCAAACTTATCGACGATCTACGGGAATGGGGTCTCGATATCGTCGGGGTCGTCATTACCAGATTCGAAGAACAGCCCGCGGCCATGGTTTTCAAGAACAAGCTGATGCGAAACGGCATCAAGGTCTACACGCACCGCTACACCAAGGGGTATCCCACCGATGTCGATCTCATCGTCAGTGATTCAGGCTACGGTGCGAACGAATATATCGAAACGAACCGGCCGCTCGTCGTCGTCACCGGTCCGGGTCCGGGAAGCGGCAAACTCGCCACATGCCTTTCACAGCTTTATCACGATTACAAACACGGCATTCATTCCGGATACGCGAAGTTCGAAACATTCCCCATCTGGAACCTCCCCATCAAGCATCCGGTCAATATCGCTTATGAAGCGGCAACCGCGGATCTCGCCGATGTCAACCTTATCGATCATTTTCATCTCGAGGCGTACGGGGAGAAGGTCGTCAATTACAACCGGGATCTCGAGATATTTCCGGTTCTAAAGCGTATCCTCGAAAAAATTACGGGCGGCGAGTCCGTTTACAAGTCCCCGACGGACATGGGGGTCAATCGCGCCGGCTATGGTATCACCGACGACGAGGCTGTCCGGGAGGCAGCAGGACAGGAAGTCATCAGACGGTATTTCCGTTACTCATGCGAATACAGAGCGGGACTTTCCGATTATCATACGGTCGAAAAGAACATCCTTCTCATGGAAGAACTCGGTCTGACTCCGGAATCGAGAAATACAGTCATTCCCGCGCGTAAGGCGGCGGAAGAGGCCCGACAAACGGGAAAGGGACACAATGGTATCTTCTGCGGCGCGGCAATCGAGCTTCCCGACGGAACGATCGTCACTGGGAAAAACTCGACGGTGATGCATTCGGCGTCCGCCATGGTATTGAACGCGATCAAATATCTCGCGCAGATTCCCGACACGATCCATCTCCTTCCCGAATCGATTATCGCCTCCGTGTGGAAACTGAAAAGCGACGTCTACGCTTCAAAACAATTGAGTCTCGATCTCGAGGAAACACTGATCGCCCTCAGTATCAGCGCGACGAGTAACCCGGTCGCCTCGATCGCCCTTGAAAAACTGAAAAGCTTCAAGGGGTGCGAGGTCCATATGACCCATATCCCTTCTCCCGGCGACGAGGCGGGCCTGAGAAAACTCGGTGTCAATCTGACCGGTGAACCGAATTTCGCGACCAAGGACCTTTTTCTGGGGTAACGTAGGGTACCCGTCTTCTTGACAATACCTTCCTGCCATGATAGTGTTATCCATATAATGTTTTCAGGAGAGCGGAATGCGGTGTGAATCCGCAGCGGTCCCGCCACTGTAACCGGGGACGAAAGCGGCATGAAAGCCATTGCCTGCCTCAAGATGTGACGAACATCATATGAGGGGGTGAGAAGGCGGCCGTGAATAGGATGAACCGGAAGCCAGGATACCCTCCGGAAAAAAAACCTCGAGGTAAGGGAAGATGAATAAAGCAGTATTCTGCCGTATCAGGTATTTCTCTCACAGAGATAAAAGCCGTATCAAAACGCACCGTCATTTCTCATCGACACCGTATTTCTTGAGTTTTTCTTCCGGAGTAAAGCGACCCGTAACGTAAAAAACAGGAGACCTTCATATGGCCAGATTGTTCATCATGATCCTCTGTATAATGACGGCGCCCGCTTTTTTTTCTGCGGCCGATAATCCGGATACCGGTACGGAAAAACAGGAGGAAGAAGAGGAATCGATCCGGATCGCCCTCGAAGAGGTCGTGGTCACCGCGACCCGCAGCGAAACATCATTAACCGGTGTTTCTCAACATGTGACCGTTTTGACCGAAACCGACATCGAAAACATAGGCGCAACCACCCTTTCACAGGTACTCGAAAAGCGGACGGGCGTCTCTATATCGGATTACGGACCGGAAGGGTCGGTTGAAGCCGTTACCATACGCGGTTCCACATCCACCCAGGTCCTCGTTCTGGTCAACGGCGTGCGGGTGATCGGTTCGCACGGCGGCGCCGATATCTCACTCATCCCCCTCGAAAATATCGAACGCATCGAAATAGTACGCGGGGGAACGAGCGCCCTCTACGGGGCGGACGCGATCGGCGGTGTGATCAATATCATCACCCGAAAAACGGGCAAAGCCTTTTTACGGGTGGGGCTCGAAAACGCAAGCTATCTCCCGCAAGGGGCGTTCAAAGGTTCGGGAAGCGACGAATACTTGGCGCCGCCCGATCTCATGAGTCTCGTCGATACGCAAAAACTCACCATCGGTTTCGGCATCCCGATCGGTCCGCTTTCATGTATCTGCGCGATTAATGGCATCAGGGCGGCAAACGAATACCCGTTCATCGATCTGACGGGTGAATCCAGAATCCGTGAAAACTCGGGCCTTCTGGGGTGCGACGGGTCGATCGATATGAGGTACACCGGAGAGTCCTGGTGTATCGATTTCTCCGGTATGGGGCTGTATCACGAACATGGCTCACCCGGAGAGCTGGGATCGACCACACCCGATGCTTCGCAACGGGAAGCCATGGCGGGATGCACACTCGGAATGACGAGTCAAAAGTTTTTCACCGACCTCATCACCCTCGATCTCAAGGGCTTTATGCAGTATCATTCACTCGATTATACCGACCCCCATGCCGGGGTCGATTCGACCCATACGACATTCTCTTTCGGTTGCGACCTCACGCAGGAGTTGATGCTATCCGACTATATTTCCCTCCTCTACGGAGGAACCTTCTCCGCCGACCGCCTTGACAGCACGGACATGGGAAAGCGTGAACGGAATAATGTGTCGGGATTCATTGAGGTTCCCCTCTTTCCCTCACCGGATCTCACGATCCGGCCGGCTTTCAGATACGATTATTTTTCCGATTTCGGAAACAGTCTCACCTTCCGCGCCGGGTTCAGCCTGCTTTTCTCCGATTCGCAATCGATAAAAGGGAGTTTCAGCCGTTCTTTCCGTGCACCGACCTTCAATGACCTTTACTGGCCTGCGGACGCTTTTGCGGAAGGAAATCCCGATCTCGCACCGGAACAAGGGTATGAAGGCGACCTTGGCATATGCGGCTCGGCCGAAAATATCGCATACACCTGTTTCTTTTTTTTCCGTTATATCGATGAGGTGATCCTCTGGCTGCCAGGCCCCGACACCATCTGGCGGCCGACAAACCACGGAAAGGGGATTTACCCGGGATTCGAAACATCATGGAAAATCGGGTTGCCGGATTCCTTCGAGGTAGCTTTAGACTATACATTCATCTACTCTTTCGCCCTCACCGGCGACATCGACATATCCGACGACAAACGCGTTCCCCTGGTCCCCCTTCATAATCTCGCCGCACAATTGACGTATCATGAAAAGCGGTTGATGTATTCCATCTCCGCCCGCTACGAAGGAAAACGATTTCTCTCCGTAGCCACTTCCTCGACACTCGATCCGTATCTCATCCTCGATCTCCACCTCAAACTTTTTCTCTCAAAATCAGCGACACTCTCTTTTTCCGTGGATAATCTCTTTGACGAATCACGGGAAAGTATTGGCAACTACCCCCTGCCGGGATTTACCTTTCGCACGGGGTTTGAATTGAATGTTCGATAACAAGGTTTTATGTAAGGAGTAATCATGAAAAAAAGACAATTGTCGTACTCAGGTTTTCTATGGCTTTCCGTCTGTATGATCATCATCACCTTCAGCGGATGCGGTCTGTTTGAAAAAGAAGAAAAGCCCTATGACGATGAGCCGCCTGTATTGATCGACCTCGGTTCGGGCGGTGCCACTCCCCTTCTGGCTCTCGACGGAAACATCCTGATCGGTTTCAACAGCTACGCGGGGACCGGTTCGCTCGCCTCATACGATCCTGAAACCGGTTTAGTTTCCTCTACGGGAGTCGTCGGCACCGATATCGCCGCGATGGCGTATCATGCCGGTTCGAAACGGATCTATGTCACCGGCAGCACGACGGGTACCGCGTATATCGATACGTCGCTTCCCGAAAACGGATGGAGCGCGGTCCCGGTGACCGGGGGCGGCGCTCCCGGCGCCGATCTGGCATTACACGGCGACAAGGTCTATGTCGTCAATACAACATGGATGGAACCTATCGAGAACACCCTCTTTATCATCGACGCAGTAACGGGCATAATAACATCGACGGTCGATCTCAATGACGGCGCGCCAACCGACCGGGACGGACTTTCAAAAATAGGTGTCGATCCTGCATCCGGCTTCCTCTACATTACCGATACCTCAGACGGCGACATCTTCACATGCGGCCCGGACGGATCGAACATCGTTTTTCTCACGACCACGGCCGCCGGTTCCACCGGCGACATCTACTTCGACGGCGGGTATGCGTATGTCCTCGTCGGGCTGACATCGAGCGGATCGATGGGCGTCCACCGGTTCGACCCGGAAAGCCCTGCCGCGGTGACTTCCCATTTTTCTCAGAGCGCGTCGATAAGCGCGCAGTATATGGCGTTCGCGGACGAGCACATGGCGTATGTCACTCATTACAACGGCGGTGTCTATTCATTCGATCCCTCGACACCGGATTCGGGATTCACCATCCTCAAAGGGACCGTTCCCTTGACAGCGACAGGCCTTCAGGATATCATTCTGGAAAACGGAATACTTTATGTGACGATCAATAATTACATGAAGAACAGCTACCTCATGCTCGCTGATCAATCACGATAAAAGGGGTTGTATGCCGGGAAAAAAAAGAAAAAAATGGCCGTGATAATCGATTTGTTTCACAAAGGGGGAATTCTTATGTACCCCCTTCTGATATGTTCCCTCATGACACTCGCGATCGTTATCGAACGCGCGTTTGTCTTTTTCCGTTCGGGAATAAAGCGGAAAGACCTTCCGTCGATCCCGGAGGTTTTCGGGTCGGGGAAGGCCGATGTGGTGCGTTCATCTTTGGCACGTAATAGCGCACCGGTACGGATCCTCGTCAGGGAAATATTCCTCAGGCGAAACGAACCGGAAGAGGCAATCGAACGCGACATCTCGCTTCTGGGCGACCGGCTGCTCAATTCTCTGAAAAACCGCCTTCATCTCCTCGCACTGATCGGGAAAATCGCGCCCATGATCGGCCTGCTCGGAACGGTCACCGGTATGGTCAGGGCGTTTCAGACGATCGCCTCCGTCGATGCGGTACCAGATGCCTCCCTGCTTGCGGGCGGCATCTGGGAGGCGCTCATCACTACCGTGTTCGGCCTTATTGTCGGCATACCGGCCCTGATCGCCTATCACCTTTACCTCGGCCGTCTCCGCCACATCGCCTTTCAGATGAAACACACGGGAGAGGAGTTGATTTCACTCATAAAACGATGATCGAGTTCAAAAATTTCGAACATGACGAGTATGACGACCACGGGCCCGAGATTACCCCGCTGATCGATATGGTTTTCCTCCTTTTGATTTTCTTCCTGCTTACCTCATATTACAGCAGGCCGCAGATTCCCGTCGAACTCCCCGAATCCGATCAGGGCCTGATCCTCCCCGAATCGCCGCTTCTCGTTACGATACAGAAAAACGGAACGATCCTGCTCGACGGCGCACCCGTCCCGCTTTCCGCACTTCTCGCCGCGCTCGGGGATCTTCTTTCGGACCGTGAAGAGAAGGAAGTGGGACTGCAGGTGGGACTCGATGTGCCCTTTCAGGATGTCATCGAGGTCATGGACATCGCTAAAGAATCGGGGGCGGAACACTTCCGTTTCATTGTGGAAAAGAAACCTGAAAAAGATTTATGAACGACAAACGGTACCGGGTATGGCTTTCATTCCTCTTTTCCGGCATGCTTCATGCCGCCGCCTTCTGTGTCCTCTCATATTCCCCCCCCGCGGATACAGCCGAAGGATCGGCGTCGCATGAAGGGGGCATGAAGGCGACGTTGACCTATATTCCCGCCCGGAATCATGAACGGAATGAACAAACGGCGTTGGTTAAAAAACATTCTCCATTGACGGTCGAGAAAGAATCGGGAAACACCCTGTCATCCGAACCTGTTAACCACGATACATCACCCGATAACGGTCTTCCAGAGACGGCCGGAAGAGAAGGACAGGAGACGACAATCAATACAACGGGAACGGGAAAAGATATCGAACCCGACCCGGCCGAGGTATTCAGGGGGCTTTACGAAAGAATACGAAAGAATACCGTCTATCCGCGCGCCGCGCGGCGAAGAAATCTCGAGGGAACGGTGGGGATTTCGTTTACCATCGACTCTGACGGTGACTATCTCGGATGCAGGATAACGTCAAAAGAGGGATCGTCGATCCTCGAGCGGGCGGCTGTTTCCGTCATCAAATCGGTATTGCCCTACCGGCACAACCTGGGTAAAACGGTGACGCTTGAGGTTACCATCACCTACAGCCTCGAGGAATAAGGGGGCGTCTTTCGTCCGATCGATGTATCGGGACGGAAAAAACGCTTTGACGGAAAGCGAAATGCCATTACATCGAGTAGTGAAACTCTTCGATTTTCAGGATAATTTCATATTCATTTCCGGTGGCTAATTCCCGCTTTTTGTTTATAAAATCGTTATAAGCTATTTCGATGACGATATTATTGTTCGCAGAATCGTTTGATGTGTTTGAGTCTTCGGCCATGACACCTCCGAATGTCTATTTCTTTTCCTCGCGAGAATCCCGATGAACCCCGCGAATTTCAATATTCAGAAAATATTCTTTGATGAAGCGGGCATTGAATATCCGGTCATCCAATTCCCGTTTCTCTTCATCCAAAAAAACGACCTTTGTATTGACGATGAGTGTATATGTCTGATCCCCGGTCACACCGTTTTTCAAGGACACCGTGCATTCGTACGGCCCGATCCTGCTTCCGCCCAGAAAAGGGAAATTGTTCCCGAGTCTGATCCCGGTAAAATCGGTTTCAAACTCAAACAATAAAACGATGAGTCGATAGACCGATTCATCCTGCCTGACGATCGCTGCAACATGTTCAAACGCTACACTTCCCTCGGAAAAACAAAATACGCCCTGTATAAAAAAGATGACGATAAACATCAACGTCCGCGAGATGTAAAAACCCGTTCTTCTATTGACCGAGGTATCTGACCCGTGCATTGGTGATATTTCCTCCTTGCTGGTTCCAGTTATTGATTGCCCGCCGGCCGCCCCCCATAAATACATCGATATGATAGTCATCGATCGCCCCGCCCGTATCGTCTGCCCTTCTTTCACCGACACGTTGAATATCGACCCGGTGATTCGGCGGAATCACCGCGGGATCGACGGCGATGGAGGTGCCTTCCTCGATCTCATTGTAGGCGCCGCCCGCGCCGTAAGCGAATACGGCGTCATCCTGATTGTCGATTTCATCGTAATGTCCCGTCCAGCTTAAGTTCTGCGGATTGGTAATATGTATGTATCCGTTCGATTCCGTCAGCCCCGTCCCCTGCATACAGACTCCCGTGCCGTCGTACAGAAAATCACTCCTGTGTTGTTCGTTCAGTCCTTCGGCATCGACAAGCGGACCGCTGAAATCGCTTTCATGACAAAAGTGATAGGCGGTAACGAGAAATCCGCTTTCGTACCAGGCTTCCGTGAAATCGACCGTGAAGTCTTCAGCCTGGATATCGTAATCGTCGCAATCGATGGAAAAGACGGCCTCCCCGGATTCCCTCGTTTCCACCCGGATAGAGGTCTTCCCGTTTTCATCCGTGGGCTGCGGCTGTTGGAATTGAAATGCGGAACCTCGGTCGACCGTCACGGTAAGACTGACGTCACTCAACGGCGTCTCACCCTGTTTGACTTCAATCTGTACATCGATACGCCTCTTGACTTTGCCGCCTTCCACCCGTGACTCCGTCGGAATGATCGGAATACCATCGGCATAAGTATCTGTGTCGACCGACATCACGGCCGTGGCCCGCTGTGTATAAATATCGAAATAGACCCTCTCGGATACGCCGTCTGAGCGGGTACTTCCTTTTTTTATGGTCGCCTCTTTTGAAACATTCATGCGAACCGCAAGTGTTTTCGCTTCATCGTCATGTGAGTATTGTATACTTTTTATAAAATCATTGTTCAGTTCGTCCCGCCGTCCCGCCCACTGGAGGAGCGGCGAATCGGATGAAAGCTCGATACGATCGAGTTCGAACGAGAAAACGTGATCGTCCGTCCCCTTCCCCTCTTCGGCGATATCGAAACGATTGACATCGATCGGTTCATTGAAAATACAGACGACCCTCCAGTACGGGGGAGCCTCATTGGAATGATCGCCGTCTATGATATTACTCAACTGTATCGGGGGCGGCTCGCCGATTTTGACATTGAGCCGGAACGCTTCATCGTTTCCCGTTTCATAATGGGTCGCTTCAAATTGTCCTTTGAGAAGGATTTCGACGCTGGAAAGGACATCGCCGTTTCCGGTATTACAGACGATTTTCTCCGTATACCGCATGCCGGTGAGTTCCCTCGTATAGCGATCGCCGTTTTTATCCCAGTTTTTGATATCGGAATCTTCAGCCAATGCCACACCCTCGAGGCCGACTACATAGCGATATCCGGTCTCTTCATCCCCCTCCATCCGAAACACGGTATTGCTTTCGGGAATTTCATCGTCGAATTCGAATTGTATTTTATCGATCGCCGCCCCGCTTTCATTCGTTTCCTGTGAACTCGTTGCGGATTGAAGTTTCACGTTGGTGCTTCTGCCGATATCGACGATAAATCCGGAGTTTCCCTCTCCTTCTGCGATGCGGGCCGTATAATCCGCTTGCTCCGTCACGTCGAATACCACCCGTACACGGTTTTCCGTGTTTTGGGAATAACGCACCCGTATCAATTCGCCTTTATTGACATTGAGGGGATTGGCCGAACCCGCCGGAACCGCAAGCAGGGCGTTCTCGAGATCGAAGAAAAGCCTGCGCGGTTTGCCGTCCGTTTTTTCAATTTCGGTAAACCTCGGTATTTCGACCGCGTGGCTTACCGCTATTTCGACCCGGATACAGGGCGGACTGTCGGCGAGACGATCAGTAAAGCCGATGCGCGTCACCCTGAGCGTGAAAGCGTTGGGATCGACATCGGCCTCGACAAAGGACTGCCATTTTTTAAAAATATTCGATTTGTCCGCCGGGTACCGTTCCACGAGGGGAAGAATGATATCGGGAAACGCGAGAATATCGACAAAGGCGTCATCCGGAATTTCTGCGCTGTGCGTGTCTCCCGTTCCCAATATGTCGGCCGTTTCGAGAGTGACGGAAAGGGAAGTATCGAAGGCGGCATAATAACGGTCGTACATGATCGAGAGTGCACTCGCGCGGGGCACCCCCGTTCCTTCCCCCTCGACCTCGTACCCATTGTCCTCTTCGAACGCCTTGACCGCCTCTTTCTGGCCGGGGCCGTTGGTATCATCGATCGCCCGCCCGGTATCGTTTGGGTAATCGTAGTAATAGGGACCGGAACCGTCGGGTTTTGTGAGAAAACTCAGTATCGTTTGTATTTCGAAATTCCCCCAGTTCGAATCATAGTCGAACCTGGCAATCCAGCGGAGTTTGCCGTCGCCATTGTTTAAAGCGAGAAAACCGATGGCTTCCGCCCGTTTTTCCGACAACGTCGTCTTGTTTCCGCAGGAATTATCCGCGCCGCCGGCATACCCCAGGCAGAGACATTTGACATGGGGATTTTCCCTTTTAATTGCGGCCAGAGAACTCAACAGACTGCAGACGCCCTGTTTGGGAAAACTTCTGTTCGCGTCGAACATTCCGGACGCGAATCGAAGGCGTTTGCACTTCAAGGTTGCCAATTCGATGAACGTGACGGGATTATAATGCCAGACTTTCGGGCTGTCCGGGAGTTCGACTCCCGCGCTTTTCGCTTCATCCCAGAAATTGTACGCCCGCAATCTGTCCGGAAGCCCGATATTCTTCCAGTTGAGAAATCCGCGGTTCTGTAGTTCATTCACGGCAGTGTCCCAGTCGATCGCGTTTTCGAGGATAAAATAACAGGCGTAGTAACGCAGTTGTTTCGCGGCTCCATTGTTGTACCGGTAGAACCGGATGATTTCTTCCGCGGTGAGGAGACCGTCGCCGTGTCTTGTGGTCAGGTCCTTTACATCGATCATCTCGATCATCGAATCGAGATCGATGATCGAATCGTTATCCCCGTCCACCGGGCTTCTCGTCCACATTTCCCCCATCAGACGGTGTTCGGAAAATATTTCCCAATGGATCATCGGGGTGCGGTAATCCGGCGAGCCGTAAAGCCCCGATGTCCAGATCTTTTCACCGGTCGATATCGATTTGTCGTCGAACGTGCACACCTCACCCTTTTTGAGGCGTGACAGTATATTCGAATCGGTGACGAGTATTTTCTGGTAATTGATCGTCCGCTCGGTCTGCAGCCAGGGAATCGTTATCAGGTTGGCATTCGAATCCATAAGCGGTTCCCAATGGAGATGCATATATAGTGAATAGTATTTCTCCTCGCCGAACGTGTGCTCGAGCAGTATGAAATTGTTGCTTCCGTAATGCCGGCAGGCCTTGTCTTCTTCGGCCAGGCGCGCGGCGACGAGTTTACCGCCGGCCATCGCGAGGACGGGTTCGCCCGTGGCCTGCGTGTGAATGTGCAGGCCGCCGTGCCAGATCGTGTTCGCGCCGACCGGGAAATACCCGCCCCTGTGCGCGATTTCCGTATGATGATAGTAGCGTTCAAGGGCTGCATGGGTGGGCTTTATCCCCGAACCGTTCTCGATTGCCGTGTCCGAGGTGTTGATGTCGATTGGCAGTGAATATCCCATGATTTCTTCCCAGCGGAATGCCGGCCCGACGTCCTGTTTGCCCGTCCTGAAGTTCGTATGGGTGAGAATGCCCCTGAAGTTTTTCATTTCATTTTCCGAAAGAAAATCGTTTATTCTTTTTTTGGGAAGGAATTTATGCCGGATATTGAACTTCATACAGAGGTAAGGAATCAGGCGCCGCAACGCTTTATATTGCTCCTGTGAATATGTCGCGTAATAATAATGGCCCCGGAACTCCTCATAATGCCGGTAATAATAGTCAGAGTCCGATATACGGCAGTAATTATACGGAGCGAGATCGTTTTTTAATATGTCACCGTCCCTGTCCAGCCAGCCTTTGTTGCATATTTCTATCGCGATCGTCTGTTTGCAGCAGAAATCATCATAATTTGCCGGAATTCCCAGGTGATTCGACCAGTACTTTGGATCGAACAATTCATAGACGGTGCCGTCGCGGGCGATCATGTAGGCGACACTCACGTCGTAATCCTGCCTTGTCAACCACGGCAGCGCCGAGGAGACCGGTCCGACCGTGTAATGAAGCACGATCTGGTGCTTTGTCGTTTCTTCACTGTGGTAATAACCGGTCCGCCAGTTGACCATTTTATACACCTTAAGTCCGCCGAGGTATTTTTCTTCGAGGTTGCTGCCCGTCTTGCGGGCATTGAAAAAATTCGTTTCCAGTGTCGCCCAGTCATCGATTAACATCGGTAATCCTTACTCCTTGAATAGTATCATATAGGACCCCAGCCGGGTTACCGGGTCTTTTTTTGCGTACAGGGTAATGCCGCCGGAGGCATAATGTCCGATCTCGCCCGGAGCCCCGAGTTCGACGGGCGCAAGCCCCCCGTTTCCGATACTCACGGGTTTTCGTTTGTATCGGGCGATGTCGCCGGTATACATGAGCTGTCCTTCTTGCTCGGAATAAAAATCAAATCCGATGTTACCCTGAAGCGATACGGAAAGCCGTTCGACATCACAGACGGCCAAAAGCGTTACCCGCGCGCTGGCGCCGTCATCGAAATAGAGAAGATGTTTTTTAATAACGTCTTCCTGAATGCCGTACGTCGATGCCGTTTTTTTTATCTCATCCGTTTTATCCCCGATATCGACGTAACCATATTCAAAAAAAACCTCAACCGATTTTCCGACCAGAAGAACATCTTCCTTTTCTTCAAACCCGGTAACATCCTCGAGGTAGAATTCCGTTTCAGAACCGCCTGCGAAAAGGATGAGATCGGAGGGTATCAGAGCCCCTTCGAAACCGCTTTTAACCCGGTATAAAAGCAGAAAGGGATGGTTCCTTCCGAAATAATAATAAACGGTGCCTGCGTCTGTTTCGGAAAGTTTTCTCACGATCTTATTCCGATAGACGGTACGGGTATCCCCTCCCGTTTGTTCCGCCTCCACAACATGCGCCGTATCGATTCCGAAATAACCGGCAAAGAGGGACGCGTTGACTTCTGTCTTGAATCCGCCAATCTCGAGTTCGTATGTTTTTTCACCGTTTCCGGAAACTTCACGTATTGAAACAGGACAACCTTTCGCTTCCCATATCGCTTTATTTTTTACGACTTCTGATTTTTCGGCGGCTTTTCCGAAGCGGATAATGAAACACGACTGCCGATCGGGCGTATCGGAATACACGGAAAGCGTCACGTAAAACAGGACGGCGGCTGTCAACAACAGGCGAAGCCCCTTATTAACGCGCCCATTTTTTTTCATTCTGCCTCCTTGAGGATCCCCATTGTGTGTGGTTCTCCGTTCCAATCCGCCATCGTGATATCCCGGCAGCTGTTACTTGTATAAACGATCTTTATACCCCGGTATATATCGAATGTATTTTTTATTCGGTCACTCGTTATGACATCCGCATAGTTTTCGACATGCAATACGGCGAGACCGGAAAGACGTCCGTTCCTGTCGAATTGCTCGAGATACAATATCTCTGTTTCATAAAACATGAGTCTGCCTGCGTCCGTGTAATTTCTGTATTCCGCTCTCAGCACATACACCTTGCTTCCGATGCATTCGAAATCGTCGTAATGATCGAGTATCGTGATATTGTCAGCCAGCATTCCGTTTTTTTCCGGGTAATAGAAACATAAAGCGTCGTTGTTCTCATAAACAAGCAATTGATTGCCGGGTGAATAGTGGAATTTTCCGGTGACACGGTCGAGTATTTTTTTCCGCTTTCCGGATTCGATATCCAGTCGATACAGCACATTCCTGTGCGTATAGAAGAGATTTTTTTCATCCAGAAACTGGAACCTGTTCGCGCTTATCACGACTTCGGACCTGCGCCGTGTTTTCATATCGAAAATCACGATCCCATTGTTTTTTTTATACGCGACCGACGTATTCGAAACAAACTCGGGTGACACGACCATTCCCGTATCGATGACAATGCTTTCCCGCTTCACGCGGTCAAAGAGGAACAACCCGTTATCCTCCGGGGAGTACGTATTCACCAGAATGGCGATGTATCTGCCGTCGTCCGCGACACGGTAACCGGCCGCGTTCATCAACAATATATAGCGCACGTCCGAGCCTTTTATATAAAAAAGACCGAAATCATCCGAGTCGATCGTTCTCCCGAGCCCGTCCGAAAAGGGAAGAATTACCGCGGTTCCGGCATCGTCCGACCCGCCGCGCCCGATCGCATATGTCCTCAAATGGAATGAAAAGCCGCCGCATTCATTTGAAAAACGGAGCGTTTCGTTCTTCATGTCGTATCGAATCCCCGCCTCCGCATCGATCGCGCATGTCAAAAACGTTTCAACACCGTCCTTGACACTAAGCAGCTGCGGAGGATATTCACCGTGATGAGGATCATCCACATAACGCTGGCAGAAATACCCGTTTTCGTCGACCGCCTTGGGATTTTTGTACTGTACCGTCTGAAGCAGCGTGTTTGCTTCTCCATACGATACTGCGCAAAACACGATAACGAACACGGCGGTGAGTATTTTTATTTGAAACAGCGGTTCAAGCCCGCGACAATTTTTGAACATATACTCTTCTGATTTTCTTCCTTTATCAAAAAATTCAATTCATCCGGATTGGTCATAAACCCGAGTTCCAGCAAAACACCGGGTATCTCTCTGGTATCGCGCAATACTTTGAAATTCGCTTCCTTTTTGACACAACCCGGCTTCAAGCCGCCGAGTTCGGAAGCGATATTTTCCTGCAGTATTATACTTTTCGGATGTGCCTTGTAAAGGATCGTATCTCCTTTCGTATTCTTTACGGTTTTCTGCATATAAATCAATCCGCCCGATTTTGTCGTATCGGGAACGGGAATCGTGGAGCTGGTTCCGTCTTCAAATGTATAATAATAGTATCCGTCTATCTTTTTGGCACGAACTTTTTTCAACTCATCTTTCGTCAGTGTTTTTTTAGCGGCCGAGTTCGTATGCAGGGAAATGAAAACGGCCACCTTCGATTTCACGCTGTTATCAGTCAATTTCTTGTTGACGAATTGACAGACGTTGTCCAGTGATTTGACTTCGGAGGAAGTCGTGCGGGTTATCTCAACCGAATAATTGTCGGCTTCCAGTTGACTTTTGAGTTTTAACGCGATCTGAAGCACGACGGACGCTTCCCGTTTTATTTTCGTATCATAAAAGCCGTCGCGTTCTTTCATGTTTTTTACCGCAAACGTCTTCCAGTCATCCGTGAATCCGACGCATCCGTAATCGAATTTCGTGTTTCTATGTCCGGGGTTAAGAAACACAATGACGTTTTTTATTTTTTTCTTCCCGCCGTCGAGAACGATGAAATTTTTTTTACTGTCGACTTTTTTCAAAAACCGGTCATAACACCACCCCTCAACACCTTTCGACACCCGTATATTTATCCACGTTCCGTTATGCCCCTGAATGACTTCCGCCTTTCCCGTTTTGATATATTCGACAATTACCCCCTTATTCAGCTTGAGGAAACTCTTTCCGCCCGAAGAATCGCTCATCCTCACATTGAGCCCGTCAATCGTCACGATATAATAATCGGTTCCATCAGTCGGGGTTCCTTCCGTCTTATTTTCTTCCGTTTTTACTTCCGCCGTTCCGCTTTCTTCTTTTTTTTCCTCCGTCTTTTTTTCTTTGGTCACGATTTTCTTGATTTCCGCGCCAGGAAGAAAATATTCGACCACCCCGCCTTTGTAATCTTCGGGGGCTACCCCGTACCTCACCATAAACAAATCCTTGACGACCGTCGCATAGTCGGCTAATGGAATACCTTGCGATATTTTTGATTCTTCCTTCGAGAGGTCCCTCGTCACTCTCCATGCCGATGGATAGGAGGTGTTTTCCCGATTCTTTTTTCTAACAATGTGATAATAACCCGGGATGCAGACGCAACATGATTCACCCGATTGCAGCAGGCCTTTATAAACGTCGCCCCAATTCCATTCGTCATGCTCCTCGGAAGCCTTGAGGCACTTGTCGCTGAACGCGCCTTTGTCGGATAAATGAGAAAAACCGGAGAAAAGCTTCTTTTTGACGTCTTGTGATTGTTTGGTGATAAAATCGTCGAAAAAATATGATGCGACGGAATAGACACCTATATCCGTTTTGTTTTTTGAAAAATCCGCCCACCGTTTATTGCCGTTTCCGAGTGTGAAAATGAAATAACTTCTGTAAAATAACATGTTTGCCAGCCTTATCAGTCTCTATTCATATATTATTTTTACATCGCCAAGAGGTATGTCTTCGACAAATACCCTGCCGTTATTGATGGAAACTTCTCTTTTGCTTCCGTCGCCAAGAATCAGGGTGAGTTTTCCGCTGTCGACCAATTCCCCGCTGGAATCGTAGACATACAGTTCAAAATCGGCACCCGTCTTTAAAACAGGACTTTCCTCACTCGTCACTTTTTTGTCGAGTGTTTCCAGCGTAAAGATATATTCAGGTGTATTAGTATGAGTTTCGGTTTCTTCATCGTCTTCTCTGTCTTCGTAATATATCACCTGCCACCCGAACTCAATCCTGTTTTCATCATTTACCGCTACGATATCGCTGCGGATAAAGTCGTTTTCCGTTTTGTAATTCTTTTCATATATCGTAATCCGTACCGGATGGTCTGGCTCGATATTTTTGACATCCGCGGCCAGTGTAATAATATCGTTTATTTTGGCCTTCTTTACTTCACTGTCATTTTTAAGCCACTTCAGACCGCTGAATTCAGGGGGTTCTGTTTTGGTCTTACTTTCTTCTGCCGCCGGTTTCTGAGGTTCTTCTTCAGCCGGACTGCTATTCGCTTTTTTCTCCCCGGATTTTTCTTCGGTCTCATAGAGGATCGTCACCATACCCGGCACAATATCGTCCAGCTCTATGATGCCGTTATCATCGGGTTTTTTAGACAATTCCTGTTTATCGGCAGTGACAACCTTCAGGGTTTTATCAAACGCTTCATTGCCATCTGTCGTGATCCTGATTTTTATGCTGTCGTACACCTCGATGCCGCCGCTTTCGACTTCTTCACACCGGTACGAAGCGGCGGTAAAGATAAATTTCGGTTTTTCGGTAATAGGATTTTCGGGATCGTGGACGTGAACATATCGCCACGCCGCTTCCGCCTTTCCGCCTTTGTTCGAGGCAATGATTTTCGTTACCGGCGGGTCTTTTTCACGATCCGCTCCTTCTTCCCACACAAAAAAATGGACCGCGGCATTCTCGTACTGGTTTTGGAGATGTACGGTCAACGTTACCTCTTCGCCCGCCTTTACCCTGGATGAACTCCACTCCGGATCGACCAGACTCCTTTTGATATCCTGCGGCAGCGGTCCCCCGGCGGGGGCGATAGGATCGCGGGTATTTATGATAAATCCTCCGTCTTTCTCGAATTGTTCCGAATCCATGCCCGGAATCATGATCGGAAGCGGTACGGCCGCACCAACCGCGACAATCGTACAGGTTTCCTGCGGCTGCGGGTCACCGCAGGTTTTTACCATGCTTCCCAACACCGCCGCCTCCCTGCCGTTGATCTTGACGGAAGACTCGGTGCCGGAAGAGACTTCCCCCTCATTGTTCGGATTTTTAGCGAACTTAACCCCCGGCGGCATGGGGATATGGCCAGGTGTCGAATATTTGGATTTGCTGCCCTTCATCGCGGCGGCCTTGTCATTGATTGTCACATCATCCGATAGTTTGTCCGCCAGTTTACCGACATAAGGGTGAGGGATCATCGGGACGGTTATAAGTCCCGAATTGGTGGGAACCTTGATATCGTGCATATCCACACCGATTACCTGATCGTCCTGTTTCGCCATCTGTTTGACGCCAGCCGTCACGCCGGAAGATCCGTTCAGCTTGACTTTCTTGCCGGACAATACCGCGTTGTTGCCTGAAGCGTATTCCATACCCTTCCTGGATTCAATAGCGAGGTTTTCCTGTTTGCAGGTGACTTCGAGTTGTTTATCGATCTTGAAATTGACTTCCTCTTCCACTTCCATGATGATTTTGCGACAGGAAACGGTAATATCACCGCTTTCATTGACGATTTCAAGCCCTTTCTCTTTGTCGAGGACAAGCCGCATTTTTCCGTCCTTTGTATGAATCGATATACATTCGCCGCCTTCGGTATCGTCCAGCGTGATAACGGATCCGCTTTTTGTCGTCATCGTCTTGAGATTATTGTCCTTGTTATCCGAGACAGGGGCTTTGGCCCTGGGTGTATACATACAGCCCAACACGACCGGCTTCGCCGGATTGTTGTTGAGAAAGGTACAGACGACCTGATCCCCGATCTCCGGCATCGTCCAGACCCCTCGTTCGGGTCCGGCATAGGGTCGGGCAAAAGGTACCCAGCAGCTGACGACACTGCTTCCCATATGAGGAAAATGCAGTTTCAGTCTTCCGTACCCGTCCGGATCCTCGTTGTCTTCGACGATGGCAAAAGAAAACCGAAGACAATACTCGGGTTTTTTTAAAAAAATTCCGGTATCGGAACCGACGGGATTGTAATATCCGGTCCTGATCCGGTTTAATTTCGCTGCATTGAATAGCGTCATCAGTCTACCTTTCGGTTTTACCTGCGCACGCGGGAACACACCTTTCAGGGCGTCCGGTGTATCCGGGTGAGCCAGGATACCGTCATGTTTTTTTATCAAAAAGCATACGACAATGTAATAGGGTATGGTATTGCATATTCCGATTTGAGTCAAGTATACCGTCATAGTGACACGACAACGCGGTTCCGTCGGAAACGATTATCGCCTTGAGTCGGGCTTTATGTAACGTTGACACTTGACAGATGAATTTTTGTTTCATACTATTCATGGAAACGTAAATATAAAAAGCGTTTTCCATACCGTGCATCGGTTTATCGTATTCGATAATTCACTTGAACAATGACAAAGGGGTCAGTATGAAAGATAAATTTCGGGTCGGCATCATCTGCGGCAAACTGGGCGGCGTTGACGGAGTTTCCCTCGAAGTGGAGAAATGGATACAGATCCTGACGGGGCTTGGACACGAGATATTCACGATTGCAGGCAAATATGTCGCCCCCCTTCCCCTTATCCCGAAGGAGAATCAATTCTGTCATATGAGGATCCGCTTCGACTCCCAGGAGCAGCAGGCGTATGAAAAACTGGTCTTTCCCTATATCAGCCCTTCACATATTCCCATCAACTCCAATAAACGGAAAAAGATCATCGAGGAACTCACCATCAAGGGAGAAGAGGTGGCACATGAAATTTACCGATTCATAAAGGAAAACTCGATCGATGTCATTATTGCTGAAAATACAAATGCCATGCCGATGACACTTCTCGGCGCCCTTGCGGTGTATCATCTATCGGTGACGCAGCGTGTGGCCACTATTTTTCACCACCACGACTTCTGGTGGGAACGAAGCAGATTCAGCCACAATCATATCGAAACACTCCTGAATAAAATCATGCCCCCCGCGGACCTTGGCGTCGAACACATCGTTATTTCTTCATACGCCGCCCGGATACTTCAATCGATCAAGCGAGTTCAACCGAAAATCATACCCAATTGCGAGGATTTTACCAACCCGCCCGTGATGGATGACTACAACGGTAATTTCAGAAGCGACCTCGGTTTCAAGGACGGCGATATCCTCATCGTCCAGCCCACGCGGATCGTGAGACGCAAACGTATCGAGGATGCAGTCGAACTCGTCTCGCGATTGCAGCACCAATTCCCTTCTCTTGAAAAGAAGGTTCATTTCATTATCTCCCTCTACCAGGGGGACGAACAGGATGACAGCTATGAAGAGGAAATAAAGCAGCTTGCGGAAAGAAAAAACGTACGCCTTCATCTGATCGCTGATCGTGTCGCTTCACGGCGCAGTTTGAACGACAAAAGGGAACGGATATACACGAACCGTGATGTTCTTATCAATGCCGATTTCATCACCTACCTTCCGTTATGGGAAGGATTCGGCAATGCATTGCTTGAAGCCATTGCCGCCAAAATTCCCGTTGCCGTCAACACATACCTTGTCTATAAAACCGATATAAAAGTGACCGGCGTGAGAAATGTCGAGATTCGCGATCAGTATGATGATAAAGGAAGACTTATCATCCCCGACAGCGCGGTCGACAGAATGAATTATCTCCTCATGCATCCGGAAGAAAAAAAGCGGATCGTCGAAAAAAATTTCAAAATATGCAAAAAGGAATTCGGTTTTGAAACTCTCAAGGATAAGATTGCCGATATGATCGATGAATACAAGAACGAGATTCTCGCTTCGCGCATACGGCTAAAAAAGAGCAAGTTCAACTTCAGCGTATAAAAGAAACAAAGCGTATTAAACGCACCTTATATCGGTATCGATTATATCGATAAAAGATATACCGTTTGCGCGATGCAGGGGTTATTCCTTTCTCACTTTTACATAAATGTACTCGATAAATCCCTTATTGTACAAATACCCCAGTAATCCGGAAATCACGGTGAATCCAATCGTCGTCATTAATCCGCGCATCTTGAAACAATACTTCAGGGCCTCCGTCCTGAACACATTTCTCGAATAGCCCGGGAAAACACTATTACCGATTCGCTTGATAAAAACGATCTTGAATCCGGCGGCATGAAGTTGTCTGCGGTATTCCTCTTCGTTTACCCAGTTTTCATCGGGAATATGCCAGTTCTCAACAATAAGTTTCATGATCTGTTTCTGAAACAGATTCCTTTTTCTGAAATTTTTACCAAGGATTATATCGGCAAGAATCATCTCCCCGTTTTTTTTCAATACACGGTGCGCCGCGGAAAAAAAACATTCCCGGGTTTTAAAGTTTGCCGGTCCCTCAATGCCCATAATATGCGAAAAATATGCTTCCGGGAAATTCAGCACACACGCATCACCATGGCAAAATTTGAGTCTGTCATCGAGACTCAGGGCTTTTGCCTTGTTGTTCGCGTAATCGGTGTGGACTTTGGTGACATCGATTCCGATAACTTCCTCCGGGGTCCATTTCCTGAAATATTCGAATGATTCCGTTCCATATCCGCACGCGACATTCAAAAGACGATCCACATGTTCAATGTCGCTGCTTGCGATAAAAAAATCGATCAGATTTTCCGCAGCCCTGACGTAATTACGCGTATTCCTGTACCAGTAGCCGAAAGAATTATATCGTTCATCATCCGGTTCCGGATAATCGTATTCCCCCCAGTCTTTTCTCAACCCGCTTGAATAAAATTGTTCCACTCTTTTTTCATGCATCGTATTATACTCCCTTCATGCAAAATCGGTATCATTGAAGAACTATAATTCATCCGGCGACATTATTAATCCACCCGTTTTTTTTATAATACCTTTATCGGTTTATGTCAACAAGCAACCAATGTTCATCAAAACGAACCGTGAAAGCCGGTATATCAGAAGTCGTCACCGTCCATTACGGACCTCACTTTCTTGACGATCACCGTTGGTTCGAATGGTTTTTGCAGAAAGTTTATACCCGGATTCTGCATTCCTTCGAGAACAAGCGGATTGTCGATATAACCCGACATATAGATAACGCGTACCTGTGGAATTCGTTTTATTATTTTTGCCGCCAGTTCATAACCGTTCAATTTGCCCGGCATAATGACATCGGTTATCAAAAGATCGATCGACTTATTATGTTTACGGACAATCTTCATCGCCTCCTCGGCATTAGCCGCCGGCAGCACCCGGTATCCGTTTTTTTCGAGGACATTATGAAGCAGGGAACTCACAAGCTGTTCGTCTTCGACAAGGAGAATTGTCTCGGACCCTGAAATCTTGCCGTCCCTGTGATGATGCTGAACCGATACATTTTTCACATCCGGAACCCGTGCGGGAAAATAAAGTTTGAACGTCGTGCCTTTATTCGGCTGACTGCTGACGGTAATATGGCCTTTACTCTGTTTGACAATGCCGTAAACGGTTGAAAGTCCGAGTCCTGTTCCCTTGCTTTTTTCTTTTGTCGTATAAAAGGGCTCGAATATATGACTCTGAACTTCGGGATCCATCCCGATCCCGTTATCACTGACCGAAAGCACGACATACTCCCCCGCGGGCACGTCGTTTATACCGTCACTCCATGGAGAAGAAAAATGAACATTCTCGGTTTTTATTGTCAGTCGGCCGCCCTGCATCATTGCATCCCGTGCGTTGATCGCCAGATTGAGAAGTACCTGTTTCAATTGTCCTTCATCCGCCTTGATGCAGTTGAGGTCTTTTTCATGATAAACGACAAGCCGTATTTGTTCTCCGATAAGGCTGCCGATCATGACCCGGATACTCTCGATGATTGTATTGAGGTTGATTTTC
This sequence comes from Spirochaetales bacterium, assembly GCA_016930085.1. Taxonomy (NCBI): domain Bacteria; kingdom Pseudomonadati; phylum Spirochaetota; class Spirochaetia; order Spirochaetales; species Spirochaetales bacterium. The sequence continues at coordinate 13,424 of JAFGHO010000066.1, read as the reverse complement.
TGGGGATTCATCACCTGTTTTCTGCTGAACGCGAGAAGCTGGCTGGTCAATTCGACTGCCTGATCGGCGGCTTTTTTAATCCCCGACAATTCATCCAAATTCGGATCATCCGGGGGCAATTGTGAAATAATCAGGTGTGTGTAGCCGACAATGACGGTCAGCAGGTTGTTGAAATCATGGGCGATGCTTCCTGCGAGTTTACCGATCGCTTCCATTTTTCTCGTATGAATGAGTTGTTGCTGTGTTTGCTTCAATTCCAAAACCTTTGCCTTGAGATCGCAGAGTAGACTCGATTTACGCCAGGCGGCGGCAACCTGACAGGTAAAGGCGGATATCGCGGGAATATCTTCTTCCGACAAATCGTCGGAGCGGATAATAAGAAGACCGATGACGACATCCTCTGCGATCAACGGTACCGCGATGGCGTTTTCCAGAACAAAAAGAAATTCCATATATTCATAGACGCCCTCTTTTATAGGCTCACTCGGCGTGAGGATATCGGAATTGATGAAAATATTTTTACGTTTAAGGAGGGCTTCCTTGATCGTCTTCGATTCTTTCAATGAAAACCTGACCGGTATCAGCGTTTCATCGCGGTTGATTAAAAACTCTTTGCCCGATTTACGGTCGAAACAATATTCCACCAGCAGCATCTGTGTCGCCCGGTCATAGATAAAGAGGGCGCATGAACAATCGAGATTTTTTAATTTCATCCCCGCGATCGTAAAAACTTCATCGAGGGAATATGTCTGTTCCATTGCAAGCGCAGCCTCGTGCAGGGCATTGAGGATTCGCTCGGTCCGTTTTCGCTTTGTGATATCGGTAACGATACCCAGAATCGCATCCTCGCCATCGTAACGTATTAGGGTGGTCGTATTGATCGCTTCGATTTGCCTGCCGTCTTTTGTTACCAGTGTATATTCGTAGGCGGGAATATTCTCCCCTTTGATATGCCGGGCATACTTTTCCTTTATCATTTCGATATTGTCTTCGGCGATAAGGCGGTAGAAGAAAAAGTATGGATTATAAAGCTCTTCGCGGCTGTAACCCATAATCTCTTCACACTTTTTGTTTGCATAGACGATCTTGCCCTTGCGGTTGATGAAAATCATATTCGGCGACTGTTCCGCGAGGTTTCTGAATTTTGCTTCCGACTCCCGAAGAACCTCTTCCGTTTTTCGCCGTTCCGCCACCTCTTTCCTTAACTCCCTTGTCCGATCATCCACCCGTTTCTCGATTTCAGCATAGGCGGACTTCAATTCCCTTGTCCGCTCCTCGACCTCCTGCTCGAGTTCCTCCATGATATTTTTAAGGGGATTGAAAATCTGACGCTTGAATATTCCATATCCCAGAATCCCCATACTTACCGTATTGGTGATGGAAAGGATCGGTAAGGGTATTTCAAGAATTCCTCCCAGAAAATAGCCGCAGACAAAAATGATCAGGCTTATCGGAAAAAATATCTCCCTTTTCCGCTTTCCCCTTTTCCAGAAAAGGATATATGCCCAGAGAATATATCCGATGACGAGCATCCCGCCGATAAGTCCCCATGGATTGACATCCAGAAGGACCGTTCCGTTCGGGGCAAGTACGATATTTTCAATCACCTTGTTCTGAAAAAGAGGAATCGCGTAGACAGCCAGAATGATAAAACCGGCATACGCGCATATATCGATAATTACTGACTTGACGGAAAGATACCGTGTCGTAAAAAGAAGCAGCAGGGAGCCGGTCAGACAGATAAAGAAAATCCCAATATTGAGAAGGAGGTGCGGATTCCCTTTCCCGATCCAGAGGGAAAGACGGAGAAGAAGCCCGCAAATCGTCCACCCCGCGACGGAAAAAACAAATCCGGCAAAATACCGGTTATGGGATAATCGAGGATTACTGATGATGATTAAAAGAAAAATCGCACACGCAACGACCGTCGATACACTGAGTGCCGCAATATCGAGCCAAAAAAGAAAAGGCAACTCTTTACATCCTCCTTAATTATCTTATCGGCATCATATCATATTTTTAGCGTCTATCTCAATACTATTTTAACGAACGGGAATATCGGATGTTTCACGGTTTTTTCCTCAAAATATTTCCCCCGTCATTTGTTTTTTCCTCTGCGATGCTTTATAGTATGAAATAAAGGTAAACGATCATGAAAAAATATGTTATAACCGCCATATGCCTGCTTGTCATTGCCGTCACCTCCTGCGATTTTACCCCGCTTTCTCTGCTGCGGAAGTGGAACGGATCTTCGACGATAACGCTGGATAACGGCGGTGCGGTGTCATATTATACGGGAACAGTGCTTGAGTTCGCGCTATATTCGGACGAAAGCTGCCTGCTCGAGATCACCGACTCCTTTCTGACAGGGACGGAGAGTTCCACAACCAAAAGCTACAGCGGATGGTATGCCTATGACGAAGACAGCCGTATCCTCGATGCGTCACTGACCCTGTCCGCCATCGACGAAATGTCGGTTTCGCCGGCTATGGCTTACACGATGTCGATATCGGACGGCTTCGATATCGAAAGCCACAGCGGAACATTGGAAGGGGATATTTCAGACGGGGACATGGAAGGTGTGCCCGGCTTGTCCGTCACAATCACCCTCGACCTGAACAAGGTGGAATAATGGTCTTTCGAGAACTTTTTCCGGAGTAAAAATATAATGAGAAAACGAATAATATTTTTGGGGATAGCGATCATCCTCGTGCTGTTGTCGACGGGCTGCGAAGAATTGTTCAAAGCGCTTTTCGGCGGTATCGATATCACCGGCCCGGAAGACGGGACGCTCACCGCTTCGTCGAGAATCACGGTGAGTGTGAAGGCCTATTATGACGATATCGATTATATCGATCTCGAAGTCAACGGCAGCGTCGTCCACACGACGAGCGAAAGCGAATTCGACTGCACGGTGACCCTTTCACCGGGAAGTAACACGATTACCGCCGTCTGCTATACCGGGATCGACGATTACGCGGGAGAGGATTCGATCACCGTATACTATGACGCGTATCCGCCGGTCATCACGATAACCCAGCCCGTTTCGAACTGGAGTATTGTCGCGACGGCCGACCTCGATATCCAGGGAACCGTGACGGATGCATACGGGGTGGCCTCCTTTTCGTATCTGGACGGGACATCCTACCAATCACTCGATGTTACCGGCAACGACTGGAATCTTCCCCTTACCGGTCTCACTGAAGGAACATATTCATACATGTTCAGGGCACGGGATACGGTCGGCCACAGCGTTGTCAGAACGATCACGTTCACCGTCGATCTGCCGTAACCAGGCATCCCCGTCTTTCAGTCAAACGGCTAGAGACTACCACGGCACCGGATCGTCTTTCAATTCGGTATTCCATAATTCCTCGAAGCTTACGATGAGTTTTTTTGTCAGAGGCTGTTCGGCCGCGGAAAAACATGAGGTCACCTGTTTGAGGTTCTTGAAACCGGGGATAACGGTCGAGATTCCGGCGAAAGAGAGTACAAATCCCAGCGCCGTTTTGATATACGATTCCCCGGGACTGTCCGATATGCCGAACATTGCCATGAGATTTCCCACTTTCCGGACAAGGATTTCGCGGCGGGCCTTTATTTCAGGCGTCCATCTTCTTCTCAAATCGGTAAATATGGTGTTTCCGTCATACCTGCCGGAAAGCCACCCCGAATCGAACGGCACCTTCACAATAAGTCCCACCCCCTTTGCCTCCGCCCTGCCGAATGCCGTTTTCGGTTCCTGATGGAAGATATTGAAAAGGACCTCTATCACCCTGCTTTTGGTATTATCGATAAGGGCAAAAAGTTCATGACTCCAGTCGAGGGAGGCCCCATAGGCGCGAATTTTCCCTTCCTCTTTAAGCCGTTCGAACACCTCATAGTGGGGGGCGGATGCCGAAAGGAGTTCCCCGGGCGGATTATGCAGGATAAGGGAATCGATATAATCTGTTTTCAATCTGCCGAGACTCTTCTCGACGCTTTCCCGGATCAATGCAGGATCGAAGTTCCTGCCCGTTTCTCCCGGATAATGGCCGCACTTCGTGTTGATGATGACCTCCTCCCTCCTGCCGGAAAAAGCCACACCGAGAATTTCCTCACTTTTTCCCCCGCCATAGAGGGGTGCCGTGTCAAAAAAATTACACCCCGCATCACGGGCGGCATGAACAAGCGATACGGCTTCCTGTAATGACATCCGGCCGCGGGCATATTCATCCCCGATCTGAAACGCTCCGAATCCAATTTCCGAAACCATCAATCCGGTATTTCCCAATTGTCTTCTTTTCATGTCATCTTTTCCTTTTTTTCCTTATCCATAACATCAATGTCGGAAACAGCAAGACACAGAGTCCCGCGAGTAAAAACCACGGGAACCAGTCTCCCGTCATGGTATAAAAGGTGAGGTTTCCATCGGGAAGCGGAACATCGACGACATAATAGCCTTCCTCGTAATACGGCAGTCTCTTTTTTATCCTTCCGTTAATATCGATGTAACAGGTCAGCCCCGATGTGGTTGTCCGTAGCAGCGGCCGGGCGTTTTCCACCGCCCTGAACAAGGCATTGACCGCATGCTGTTTTCCTTCGACCGGTGAAAGCGACCAGAAATCATTGGAAAGATTCATGATCACATCCGCCCCGTCTCTCACGAACAACGCTATTTCAGCGGGAAAAACATCCTCATAGCAGATCGGTGTAAAAAAAGAAAATTTCGGGTGACGGAATATTACCCGTGTTTCTCCCTTCTCCCACCAGTTGATATCGAACTCTTTAAGCATCCTGTACAGCCATGGCAGTTCCTTTTCGTACGGAAAATATTCGGTAAATGGAACAAGGTGAATTTTATAATAACGCCGGACCACCTCACCGTCAGGCGAAAGCAACATGGCGGCGTTGTACGCATCGAGAAACTCCTCGGGCCCCGCGTTTCGGGCAAACTCTCTATCCTTGTATTCCACCGTCCCGGTGAGAAGCCAGGTACCGGTTGACTCCTGAAATTCACGGAGGTTTCTTGCGGCAATCGCTTCAGGGAATGCCAGATAATCGAGATCGAACGAGCCTTCGGGCCATACGATGAGATCGGGCTTTTGTTCCAGCGCTTTCTGAGTGATTTTTATAAGCGTTTCCATGACCTGGTACGTCGAGTGCTTTCGCGGGTCCATACTGTCCTGGATCTGGGCGATGCGGACCGTTCTTCCATTCCCCACCGTCGCATTCCGGTTCGTGACACCGAGATAGATGAAACCGGCCGAAAGCACGAGAATAAAGAGTCCACCGAACAGGCCCAGGGGGAAAAGCATGCCTTTTCGTTTATTATCCAGCAGTGAGTTGACAAGATGTGCCGCCGCCGAATTGGCTAAAACAACAATAAAGGTAATCCCCCACACCCCGGTTATCGCCGCTGTCTGTATCAGCGGGACAAATCCGTATTGCGAGGTGCCGAACATTCCCCACGGGTAGCCGGCGAATCCGATTGACTGGAGATAATCGAATACCACCCAGGCGGCCGGGAAGACCAGAAAACGAAGCGGCCCCGCACGGCGGTACAACCACACTGCCGGAATCATAAAGATGAGATATGAGATGAGAAAAATAATCATCACGATCTGGAGAGAGACAAGGTTGAAGGTTCCCAGCCAGTAGCTGTTGAATACCGTATGACAGGTGCCGAAGAGTGTCCCGTAGAAGACACATGATGCATAAGAGTTCTTTTCCATCACCATGAACAGCGGGATCAGACTGATATACCCAAGTATCGCCCATCCTGAGATATCGAGAAAATTCGGAAGGGAGAGGGAGGCGAGCAGCGCGGAGAAGACGGTTAGCGGAAAAGCCCATAATACTCTGAAGTCCCCGTTAATGATGTTCTCCATTCCCAATCGTTTCCGCTTTACTCTCATCCAGATGAAACAGTAACAACTCAAACCGAGAAGCGGCATATACCTGAAGACGGCGTTCAATCGTTCCTGTTCGGTACTTGTCGCCAGGTGTACTTTCCCGCCCGTTGCCATGAATTTCTGCACATAGTCCATATTTGCGTTTGAGGCATAAATATAGGAGAAAATAAAAAGCAGGAGTGAGTACATCAGCAGCAATTCCGGTATCCGCATCGATAACCTGTCAATTGTTCGGGCAAGACGATCCCTTTCACGGATGAACGGGATATGAAATCCTTGTACGAGAAGAAACATGCCGAAAAGTGCATGAAAAAACAGTGCGAAAAAGTAGAGTATTTCCGGCAGGGAATAGTTTTTTTCACTACCGTCAAGCTTTCCGATCAATACCGGTATTTTCGCGATCAACTCCTCCGCGCTTCCGGCCGTAACTTTTTCTTTCAGCACGCCTTCGGCCAGCTTTGTAATGTGGACATTGACGAACAACTCATATGAGTCTTCAAAGATATATATATAACCCATAATAAACTTGTCTGCGCCGATTATTTTTGCAGCTTCAGCATACCGCGCGCTCGAAGGGGTTTTCATGACTTCAGCGAGTGTCGTTCCGTTCCGCTCGAGTTCTCTTTCGGCGTATTCCCGTTCGATCACGATATACCTTCTCGATCCGTCAAGCCGGCGCGAAAATTGTGTTCGTATTAGGTCGATTTCCGGGCCTTCTTTGACGCAATACAGTGGATATATAAAAACAGTGGATTTCACATCAAGCACGATCGGCCCGTAAAAGCAGAGGATCAGAAGTATGAATGAGCAAAGAAGAAAGAGTATGCCTGTAATAATTAACGGTGATATAGCGTGTTTCATGAATAAACACATGTTTTTACGGCAGAATTTCGTTCATGCTACCCCTTGATTGCTCCTGCCACAACACCCTTTGATATCTGTTTGTTGAAGATAAAATATATTATCATCGCCGGGAGAACCGCGATCACAAGCGCGGCGATCTGCCAGCCGTACTGGGTACTCGTCTGACTGGAAAACGAGAAGACCCCGACGGGGAGCGATTTTGTCGACTCGGAACTCGCGAGGACCAGAACGAGGAGGAACTCGTTCCATATCCCGAGGGCCTGGATAATCCCGATCGTAACGGCGACAGGAATCGACATGGGCAGAATGATACTGATAAAGGTATGCATGGTCGACGCCCCGTCGATATGGGCCGATTCGATGAGACTGTCGGGGAGTCCGCCGAGAAACTGGGTGGAAAGCATGACGGACATCGGCAATCCGAACGCGATATAGACAAGGATAATACCGAAATGGGTATCGGTCAGGTTGACCGATGATAACATGAGAAACAACGGTATAATGACCGAATTGATACTCAAAAGATAACCGAGGCCGATAAGACCCCCGATAAAGAACGACATCCGGGGGAACTTCATCTTGCTCAACGCAAAACCGACCATCAATCCCAGGATGATGATGAAAAAAGTCGAAACGCCGGAATATAGAACACTATTGATAAACTTGAATCCAAGTCCCCCGCGGTTGAAGGATGAAATAAAATTAAACCATATCGTGTCCCAGCTGATCTTCAGCTGCATGTGAAACGGAAGCTGTGATACTGAAAGCCGTTCTCCGACTTTGAGATTCGCGATTTCGGGCGGCAGCTCCTCTTTTACCAGAAAAAATACCATCAAACGGCGCTGCGGGGCGATCGTCGTCGATTCGACAATAAGCCGCTCCCGCTTGTCGATATCGATGTCATAATCCGGAATGACATTCAACTGGGGAGGAATAACGACATATTCGTCATTATAATTGTCGAACAGGTCGTGGGGAAGAGAGAACGGATTCAGCGTTATCTCTTCATTTGATTTGAACGATGTATAGAGCATCCATATGAGGGGAATAACGGTGATGATAGTCCATGAAACAAATACGATATAGGAAATCACCTTTGTGGTAAACCTGTTTATTTTGAAAATATTGAAAATGATATCGATGACGGCCCCGGCTATCGTATAAACGACAACGGTGGCAATCCACACAAACATCATCTCGAAGATTGATTTGTCTTTTATACCGACGACGGTGATGATCCCCGCGATGATCCCGGCTGCAAAAAGAAGGATCGTACAGAGTCTGCTGCGTTTGTATATGCCCATGAACCACGTAAAAAATGTCTTGACGGCGTTCATGATTTTGTTTCCCGCTGAATGACCGTTAACCTTTTGATCACCCATATTTATGCTCCTCCCCGACACCCAATCGATTTGCAATAAAATTACTCAAGAGAATGAGCGTCACGCTTATCAAGACAATCGCGTTTGAAATCGCGCTTCCATAGGCAAACCGCATCGGATTTCTGTAATCTTCAAAAGCGGTTTGATACATAAAAATAGGGAGCACCATCGCGTTGCGTCGTGTAATACCGCGGGTGGTCATCCCGAAGATAAGTTCGAAACCGCGTAACGAACCGGCAATCGCGAGAATGACCGCGATCAAAATTGCGGTCGACAACACCGGTACCATGATTTTTACGAATATCTGGGGTTCCGAAGCCCCGTCGATCTGCGCCGCCTCGATCATCGAATCGTCGATCTTTTGAAGATTGGCCAGAAAAATCAGCATATAAAATCCCGTGTACATCCAGATGAGGGCGAACCCGATGGGAATCATGACCGTCTCCGGTTTGATCATCAGATCGAATTGGGCGGCCGGATTATGCGAAAGTGTCTGGATCAATACGGCGATAGGGCCGTCCGCCTGAAAGAGACGTTTAAAAAGTATCCCGATGACGATCGTCGAGAGAAACTGGGGAAGAAACACCATGGACTGGAAAAAGCTTCGTGACCGTATCTGTTTTCGGAAAAGGATATACGCAAGGATAAATCCGATCGGTATTTGTCCGAAAACGGATACCGCAACAACGATCATGTTGTTTTTGAAAGCATGCCAGAAAAGCGGATCGGTAAACATCGTATTATATTGAAGAAATCCGATAAAATTCCAGGCCCCCCCACGGACCGTCGGATTGAAATCCGTAAAACTGAGCCACACCGAATAGACGATCGGATAGGCGATGATGAATAGATAAATCAGAAGCGCAGGTCCGACAAATCCGATATATGTCAGAATCATTTTGTAATTACGCGTTTTCATCGATTAAGTCCCCCAAATAAAGGGGGAGCATTTTCCGCTCCCCCTTTTTCATTTCAAAAGAAACAGATTTATTAGTCAACTCTATTTAAGGAGTGACTGAACCTCATTAGCAACATCCTGTGCCGTTGCCGTACCGGAAGCGATTTTCTGCATACCGGCATTGAGTGCGTCGTTCGGAGCACCGCTTAAGAAAGCGTCGATAACGTCGGTGTTCTGTGCGTTCTGTGCGAGGCTGACTTTCTGCTTTACTATACTCGGAAGATCGTCGGGCACTTTGTAGTTTTTAAGAATAGGAGCAACGATGGCGCCGTCTCTCAGCCGCTGTGTCGTCTCCGGTTCGCTGTAGAAGTATTTGACGAACTTGAGGGCCGCGTCGCGAACGGCGGGATCGGCAGCGCCGGCCTTGGTAATGCCGTAACCGACCTGGATAGCCGCTGCAACAGAACCGGCCATATTTGCTTTTTCACCCGGGAACTTCGGCCATGCGAGCATGAGGGTATTGTCGGCAACGGTCGGATCGATACCGCCGGCAGCCCACTGTCCCTGAACCATGAAAAGGGCCTTTTCCGTGCTGAAATTGGAAATATTGGCGCCATAGTCAACGAGTACCGCTTTTTCGGAAATGACGCCGTCTTTTCTCATCCGTGTGATCATCGCGAGTGAGTCGACGAATACCTTGTCCGTGAACTTGTTCTGGCCGTCAACGGCTTTGGAAACCCAGTGCGCGTCGCCTGAAAGACGTGCGATAATACAAGACATAAGACATGAACCCCATGCCCATCCGTCCGCGCCGTCGATCGAGACAACATCGAGACCGGCTGCCTTGGCTTTGGGAACCATTGCAACGAGATCTTCGTAGGTCGTCGGTGTGGTGAAACCGAGTGATTCCACGAGTTTTTTGTTCATGTAAAGAACTGTACAGATGTTTGACGTTCCGAGAGGAATTTCATAAATCTCGCCGTTCGGACCCATATCGGGAATCAGACTCATGTCATAGTAATTTGTGTCCATGAACGGTCTGTGATCGACCTGCTGGCCGGCTTCTTTCCACGGAAGACCCCAGCGTGCATCAGCGCCCATGTAAGCCAGATGGGGGACATCGCCTGAAGCCAAACGGGCGGTTACTTTCTGGTGATATGCTTCATCATAAAGCATTTCATACTGGATATCGATATTCGGATTTTCTTTTTCAAATGCCTCAACGATACGAACCCAGTTTTGCCCTTCCTGATTGGAATTGTCACCATACGCCATCGCCTTCACAACGACTTTCTGGTCGCCTTTTGGCTGGGTTCCGGCAAACGCAGTGGCTCCCAGCACGACCAACACTAATAACATTATTAATGCTTTTTTCATAGGAAAACCTCCTTAGATTTTTTGTGGACAGTTGACACGAACTGCCCTTTGATACCGCTATAAACGTATCCGTCCGGATACGCCGTTATTACCCATTTACAGTATGGCTTGTTCATCTTATTATGAAACAAGCAGTATCCGGTCACACCCGTTCCTCCATAAAAGCCTTTCGGGTTTATCATCTTTTTTGCATAACTATTTACTGTAATCCGATTGGCGTAAATAAATATGCAAATAATAACGCCTGTTATGTATAATTACGCATAAAACAGGTAAACCCGACAGACGTTTAACCTGTATGCCTCCCTTTTCCCTTTCAGCGGCCTGAAAAGGGGCGATCATGTGTTTTTCCGGTACCGTTTTCCCGTGCGTGTACAGGTATTTCCCGTTTTATACCCCTTGTTATTTTATTGTTGCTGTTTATAAAGGAAAAAAAGCGGAGGAAGAAACTGTTTCTTAACTTTTTTCTTACGTGTTTCATATCTTTTATGTGTAAAAATTACCGTTGGCATTATTTCTACACGTCTTTATATAATCTGTCAATAGCTTTTAAACACAATTTTATTGAAAATCACTATAATCATCAACTATTTTTCTCAATATTCAGATATTATTCAATCGTTCCTGGTATATGAAAACTTTTTGATGAATATTATTTTTTATTACGTTACATATGTTCAGTATAAGATGATTCGATTATACTCAATTTAGGGGAAAAAAGGGATGACTTTTCCGATAGCGTCGATAAAAAAAGCGTACGGCCGGCATTCATAAGGCCATACGCTTTATATACGGTTATTATGAATCCCCTTATTCCTTTATAAAATATGCGGCCGTAAAAAAGGTTCCCGCCCAGTAATCGATACCGGTTTCGGTGGATGTATAGTCATCCCATTTGTCACTGAACGCCGTCGCTCCCGATGGTCCGCCGATCGTCGCACCGGTGAGTTCAGTAGCGGCATACGAGGAGAGTTCAGGCACATTTTTGCCGTCCGGATTGGCCGCCCTGTGGTGGGGATGCTGCGGATATTTCGTCAACCATCGGTCATCGGCATTTCCCACGACAAAACTCATACCGAACTGGTTTCGTCCGAACACCCAGTTCATCTGATCTTTCGCGATCTTAAGCATACTGTCGTCCGAAGGATCGAGATCGTGCGCCAGAGCCGCCGTCGCGGCGACACCCATCATGTACCGGCACGTTCCCCAGCCGTAATCCCATTTTCTGCCGTAAACGTCGGCTGCGGCTGCGGACTCGTTCACATCGAGTTTCAGCCATTCGATACATTCGTCTTTCGTGACGATGAGTGTATCGACTTCCGGTTCGCTATTATCGACGGTCGGCGCGTGTTGATGGTATGAGTGAAGTGCGAGGGCAAAGATATTGGGGAATGAAAGCACGTAATATGCGGCAAACTGCCACTTGTTCTCGACATGCATCCAGTACGCCGCACCGGTCGAATCGTTGATATAATAATCATCCCCGGTCGCCCGGTAGAGCATGATACCCGCGAAGGCCATGTCATCGTCCATCCGGCCGTCTGCCTGGTAGTACCCCTTACCGCCGGAATAACCGCTTTGACCGTACCTGGCAGCGCCGATTTTATAAATGTCCTCCGCCGCATCAAGGCATCGTGAGGCATATGACGCGTCGTGGCGGTCATAGACAATCGCCATCATGGCAAGGGAAGCGGCGAACCGGCCCGCAACGCCGGAAGTAATGTCGCTCCATACTTCACGGGGCGCCCCGCCCTTTGACTGTCCGAAGTCGTCCTGGTATTCCGGTTTATGCCACCACGAGTGGTCGTCGTCTCCGTCCCCGACCTGATAGTACATCCTGTTGGATGATATGAGACCGTCCTGCACAGAGGCATCGTAGAGGTTGAGTAGATAATCCGTTGCCACTTTCGCTTCATTGAGGACATCGGGAATTCCGTCCGGTTGTGGACTGTCGTACGTTCCGTTATAGCTCATGCCATACACATCGCCAAAGCTGTCGGGGAACGCGATATATGAATAGAGAAGCATTGCCGCGGCATAGCCCAAAGTCCCGCCGAACTTGACATGGTCGCCGCAGTCATGCCATCCTCCGGCGAGTTCCCCCGCCCTGCCGCTTCCGAGGATACTCCCGTCGAGGGTATGACAGTGATCATGGATCCAGGAATCATACGGTCCGCAGCGGTTGGCTCCGTAAACCCTGAGTGTATAGTAAAGGACTTTGCCGTACATATCGTCCCGTATCTCGAATTGGGGTGAGGGTTCGTTTCCCGCCGTCATATAATAAGTACCAGGTGTTGTCAGGTCTGAAAAGTCTGCGGCGTAGAGTGTTTCACCGGTTGCGCTGTCCGAACCGAGACTCGAACAGGAACCTGAAAAGACACTGCTTCCCGTCATCACATCGTATATGGTAAAGGTGCCGCCGGAACCGGCGACAACGGCGACCTTGTAATCATCATCCGACTCATACCCTGCCTGGTTCAGCCTGATTTTTGCCGCGCCGAGGGAATTCAGGCTTCCCGGCGTCGGAACGCTGCCGGCGGGGGTTTGAACCGGCGTTACCTGGGGCGGAGCGGTCGCCTGCGGGTTTGTCGGTTCAGGTGTTTCTCCGCACGGGAACTCGGAGATAAGCCCGACATAATACCGGGCGATCAGAAGTGCATCGACGATAGTGACGGCGCCGTCACAATTTGTATCAGCCGCCTGAAGTGAAAAATTCGAAGGGCCAAGGCCCACATAATACTGTGCAACCAGGAGGGCATCGACGATATTGACAGTACCGTCCCGGTTGACATCTCCAAGTTGTTGCGCCGAAAGCGAGAAAATACCTCCAGTTAAAAGAACAAGACAAAACAAAAACACCTTGTAATTCACGCTTTTTTGTATTGGATTACCTTTCATGAAATACCACCTTTCTTTTTTCTCATAGGAAACGGCATTTCGACGGGGAATGCCGCTTCTGCGGGGAATGCCGCTTCTGCGGGGAATGCCGCTTCTGCGGGGAATGCCGCT
>JAFGHO010000065.1 GCA_016930085.1 Spirochaetales bacterium | reverse complement strand
TTATTTTTTTTGGTGCATGATTTTCTTGTTCTGAAGGGGGTGGGAATTCAGATTACCCTGACTGGGGAATATGATTACCCTGGACATCGAGCGTCCCGGGCGGTTCGGGGTTTTGATAGTTTTCTGCACAATATAGCCCACCACGTGCTTTATTTTGTCAAAGTCACCCTTTGAGCCGCCCTTTTTTATTCCTTCAAGAAGGCGAGGAAGGAATTGACTCTTCACAATTCTATCCCGCAAAGCGTCTCGCCTTCTTTTGCATACCCTGGGAAGGCGGGTCCACTGCCCAGTGCCCGTCTTTTTGGGGGAATTGATTATTAATAATGTCTATATTATTAGTGAGGGATGGGGTTATCCTCTGTATTCTGCTTTGTTTATACCTTCTCAATATCATCGAAATATATTTTATCAGCAATGATATTTCCAAATATTTTTACCTTTTCTTCCCAATAGGGTTTGACAATATCACTCATCATACCTTTTGGAATAATTACTTTATATTTATTACCGTCCTCGTCAGTTAATTCAACTCGATTAACAAAGGCACTTGCATATTTTATTATTCCGATTATCTCGATCTTTTGAGCGATTGATTCATCCATTTCTTTATGCTTTGGAATCTTAATATCTTTTCCGGGTCTTATAAATGCAACTCTTTTTTCCTTATTACCTTTCCTTGATGTTATTCCAACCAAATTTATATTTTTTGAATCAGGTGATAGTTTTTTTGTTAATGCAATAAAATTGTTAAAATAATCTTCCTGCTTGATAATATTTTTTAACTGCTCTTCTTGGCTATTATTTACAAGTTCAATATTATCAGTTAATTCTTCAATCATACTTTTAGCCGTGATTTCATCATCAAACAGCAAATAATTCTTCGCTTCTTGACCAAAACGTATTGTAACTGCAAAACTCGCAGCCCTTGGTATTGAGAAATATGGTTCAACATTATTTTTAATATGTTTGGGTACACGCCCCTGTTCCCTAAACGGTAATCTTTCTCTCCTTTCAGCTATTCTATATGCTAATTTTTCAATTATATCTATTCGCTTTAGAAATTCGTCACTTTTTACCATACCGAAACCAATTTCCGGCCCGGCAAGAGATAATTGGATTTCATCATCCCGAAGAATTATTCCTTTTATGTCCAAATGTCTTTCCATATTTAATTGTTCTAATAAATTTCTTAATTCTTCTGCAACATCGTATGGAGGATTTCCGATTAAACCATAAGAAACCATAATTTCTGCTTCACGATATTTTCTGGCATTTATAGCTAAAGAGGCTGCACTCCGAAATAATACTGATCGAGTCGGTTCATTTAAGTCTGTAACATTTAACAATAAGGCTGCTTTTTTTTCTAATTCATAGGCTTGTTTAAAAAATTCAATAGCTTCCTTTATTTTATTCTCAAATTTTAAAAAGAAGGCTTTCTCTGCGAGTATCATAGCTTGTTGATGTAAATCGTTTGACTCTTTCATTTTTCTACAAAGCTTGCCATTGGTTTACTAAATTCAATAACAGAAATATATGCTGGTATCTTCATATTATCTGAAATATCAGTTTGATTTATTTTTTCTTTAGTTCTGGATTTCACATTTGATTCATTGCCTTTCATTATTCCAGATATTTCTAACCGGGCTTTTCTTTGAAAAAGTAAATTTTGGTTATCATCTACATTTCCAACCCAATAATCAAATCCATTGCCTTTTACGGCTCTTTCAATAGTTTTATTATCTGTTATATTTATTACCAATAAAATAGCTATACAAGTAGCACCATACTCGGTAGCTTCAGAGTGATCAGCATAGCTTGAAGAAGCCCGATCATCAAGAGTAAATCCCCACCTTATTTTATAAATTTGATCTTGTCGATCTAAAATATGTAAATCAACATTATTAGTATGCTGATTTTGAGTAAGGCAAAATAAAGCAGCTTCAGATAGGAACCTGCCCCAATTTGATGTAAGAGTAGGCAATCCTTCATTTAGTTGATCTAAATCTAAATAGTTCATATTTATTAAATTTATCGAATAAAAAAACTGTATTATTAAGCCTATAATCAGGAGTTCAATCTTCACACTAATTATATGATTTTGCATATTTCACAAGTCCTTGTATTACATCAATTATACCCCAAGAAGTAAATTCAATATCTTTACCAGAATAACGCTAATCACCCAAACAACCCGTCCACAGCCTCCGCTTCTTTCTGCAGGTGCTCTATTTGAAAGTGCGTATACCCGTCCTGCGTCCGTTCATTCGTCCAGCCCAAATACGCCCGGACAAGCGCCGGGTCTTTGATTCTCTCCCGGAGTATCGTGTTGAGAGTATGCCTGAATGAATGCGGTTTCAGATGCCGCGATTCAACATCGATCTCGGCTTTATCCATGGCCTTTAGAAATCGCTTCCGCCACCATGTTTCACCAAAGGCTTTGCCTTCGGGATATCCAAATAAAAACATATCCGGGTTCTTATTCAATGCTTCCTCTTTCAATTTTGCTATCGCCGCGGCCGTGATCCGGGGAAGAGGAATGTCGAGTTTCACCCCCGTTTTCGTTCCACCGTATTCTTCCCCACCCTTCCATGCTTCATGAATATGTATCACCCCCATCCATCCTTTTTTATCTTCATCGAGGTCCACGTGTTGCCACCTCAAGGCAAGTATCTCTCCCCTTCTCCGGCCGAGGGTGGCTGCGATCAGGAAAGCCGTGTAATCGAAAATATCCTGCCAGGGAGGATTCTTGACGAAAAGAGTGTTCAACTCTTCCATCGTGAATATACCGGCCTGTATCTTCTCGTACTTTGTCGGGCCTATCCCTTTGAACGGGTCCCGATCCATATCTTCTCTGATGAGGGCTTCGTTCGTAATGACCTTCAATGTCTCCATGACTTTGTTGAGGGTATTCATCTTTTCCCCGAGTTTGTTCTTTAACCTGGACCGGAAATCAATGACGTCCGCCCTGGTGAGATCATTCAGGAAGATATTCGAAATCGGATCTTTTTTGATATAGTTCTCAAGCCATATCCGTTGGTTCTTGTTATGTCGGGCTGTTACGCTTTTTCCTTCATCGCGGAGCCGGCGCCGGTGCGGGCATTCGGCAGTGAAGAAATGGGCGGCATAATCCCGGAGTCGAATCGATATTTTTTCTTTTTCCAGGCTGGCAAGGAATTCTCTTTTCATTGCCTCGGCTTTATGGCGGACAGTTTCACCTGTAGAAACAAGTTTCCTTACACCGGCTTTATCATAATAATAGAAATGCCAGCCTTCACGATTGGTTCTTTTTATAAGTTTTGGTTCTTTTTTGATTCCGGCCATGATTTCCCGCTATTTTGATGACATTTTGATGACAAATTGAATACCAAGACCACTATTATGGCATAAAAAAAGCCGGCTGTCAATAGCCGGCTTCCAAGTACCTGTTTTATAACAGGTTATAATGGGCGATGCAGGGCTTGAACCTACGACCTTCTGGGTGTAAACCAGACGCTCTCCCAGCTGAGCTAATCGCCCTCATTCCCGATCATATTACTATATCGGGAAAAAAATTGTCAAGTGGACGGCTGAAAAAACAGGAAATCGCTTCCGTCCCGGATTCCGGAGGCGCGGACGGCTTACGTCCGGCATTTATTTCGCGCGCTCCACATACTCCTGCGTTTCCGTGTTGATGATGATTTTATCATCCTGCTTGATAAAAAGTGGTACTTTTACTTTCAGCCCCGTTTCCAGGGTCACCACCTTTGTGGCGCCGGAAACGGTATCTCCTCTGAGACCTTCATGCGCCTCGATGACGGCAAACTCCATTTTATAAGGGATAACGACATCGATTGGATTATTTTCCCACAATACCAGCTGGTATGAATCGCCCTCCTTGAGAAAATATTTTTTTTCCTCGATATTCGGCACCGGTATGGTGTTTTGTTCATAGGTCTCCGTATCCATAAAATGGTAGTTGTCACTGTCCGAGTACAGGTATTGCGCATCACGCATCGACACCTCGACATCTTCGACCATTTCCTGTGATTTAATGGTCTGTTTTATCACGGCACCGGTTTTTAAATTTTTCAGCTTGAGACGAACAAACGCCGACCCCTTTCCCGGGTTGACGAACTCCCGTTCCGCAACATAATGTGGCTCGTCCTTGGCAAGGATAAACATCCCCTTTGACAGATTGCCCGCTTTGATCATATCACTCCTCTTCTTCTTCCATTCGATTTATTTCATTAAATTGAGAGAAAGGGAAAAACATTACATCCCCGATAGAGTTCCTATTAAATAATACCATGAAAAGTCTGTCAAGTCCTAATGCGACACCCGAAAAAGGGGGAACATCCTTTCTGAAATGTGCGGGCAGATCGACGTCAACGGCATGAAGAATACGGCACTTTTTTTTCCTTTCCGTTTCACTCCGGATAAACGATCGTATACGCTTCATATCGGTTTCTTCTGAAAAACAATTCGCAATCTCCATTCCCCCCATATAAAGTTCCCACCGTTCATAATATCGGGTCCCGGCCTTTTTTTTGGCAAACACGGGAACGCAGTGAGGGTAATCGTAGAGAATAAGCGGTGAAGCCGCCGGGAGGTTCGGTTCCACAAACGTGAGAAATAGTTTGTTGAAGAGCTGTTCTTCAGTATCGTCTTCAGAAAGGATGATACCGGTCCGGCCGGCCGCTTCCCGCTTGCCTTCAATATCCGTCCCGATAAATGAGTCGAGATCCATATTACAGAAGCGTTCGAACGCCTCTTTCACCGACATGCGGCGCGGAGGGACATCGAGTATCCCGGACGGTATTTCTGGAAGTCTTTTATTGATGTACGCCAGCAATGCTTCGATGCAGACCATGGAATCCAGATAGTCGGCGTTTACCGTATACCACTCGCACATGCTGAACTCCGGATTATGCTGAATCCCCACGGACTCGATATTACGGAAACATTTTGTTATCTGAAAAATATTCCCGCTTCCGGCTGCAACGAGACGTTTCATCCAGAGTTCGGGCGACGGAATGAGATAACATGGAAAGCGTCTTTCATCCGGATCGATATAATCCGTCCGGAACACCTCGATCGAGGGCTCGGGCAGCAGAAACGGCGATATAACCGGTGTTTCCACTTCCAGATAACCGTTCGCGAGGAAATACTCCCGCACACATTGGATGAAGAGGGCGCGTTTTCTGTAAATTTCGAAACAAATTTTAATGCGTTCACTCATCGCGAAGCACATCAGGGGCGATTGTCATGACGCCCTGTCTCACAATCCTGAAGGGTTTTCTCGAAATATCCAGTATGGTCGAAGGGATATTCTTTTCGGCATTTCCCGAATCCACGATAAGCTCGACATCATCATGAAACACGTCGATAATACGGTCGATATCCGTAAGCGGGGCTTCCCCCTCCCTGTTGACACTTGTTGAAAAAAGCGGTTTGCCGCAGCCTTCGATAATCCGTCTTAGAAAAATACCGCCGGGAACCCTGAGACCGACGGTTCCCGAATCCCTTCTCGGAAGGATAATGGTCAGGGGTCCCGGCCACAAGCGGGCGAGCGAGGGGGGGATGATAATGTCGGAATATATTTTAGTCCACCGGATGTCGGGGATGAGTTCAAGAAAGGGTTTACCCTTTGCCCTGCCTTTGATCGCACATAGCTTTTCCTCCGTATCCGGGGCCGTTCCGACGAGTCCATACATCGTGTCGCAGAGAAGAATGATCGGGTTCCCTTTCCGTAAAGTACGAACGATAACGGAAAAACATTGCGGATCACCCTCTTTTATAATCATGACGCTTCCTCTTTTTCAGAAGCACAAAGAGTAACACACATAAGGTACTCAGTGCAATCCCGATAATCCGCAGGATCAGATTGCGGTTTTTTGAAGACGGAATGCGTTTGAGCAGTTTCCCCACTTCATAAAAATTATGTGTGGGTCTGCTTCCGTTGATATTAATGACGGTCTCATCAGGCCGGTAATACCCCAGTTCCCTTGCCAGAAGGCGTATGACTTCGGGGCTGGTTCTGAGTGCCTCGAGTTGCCGGGAAAGATCGCTATGGGTCTGTTTGAGATGTTCCAGGTTTTTTTTCAGTTTCTCCTCATGGTTAAGGAGTACCTTATATTGATACCATCCTTCATCGCCCAGAAAAAAAATAAGGAGCGAACCGATAATGAGACCAAGATAGATGATAAGAACGATGTGAGAAAGTTTCATTCATTATAAATGACGGCGTATTTGTTTTTTTTCTTTAGGCCGATTGAGTCCCGCTTTCCCGGGCACACCACGAATATGTCTGGGATGCGGGTAAAGCCTTCCGGTATATCACGGGTAAAAGGTCAGGCTGTTCTTTTTCATTTCTTGACAGGCTACCTGTTATAAAGTAATATATATAATAGAGAAAAATGTGATGTATCGGGACGGCTTTTTGACATGTGGGGTATATTTTTCGACAGAATGTCTGTCATAGTCTTGTAATAAGGCTTGATGAAGCCCGCCTGAAACGGTCTCTTTTTTGCGGCAAAGGCGATACCCGCTCGAGGAAAGACGATATTCGTTATTCCTGCCGGGTCCTGACAGACGGGGGATCTTCCATTACGGCACACAAAACCGGGGATAAAGACGAACAGACAATATGAAATGAGTCTTTATGAACATATATCACGTGAAATGAAGATTAATGAGAAACGGGAGGGAAAGACGATACAATAATTCTTTTAAAAAAAAACGTAAAAAAGAAAAAAGGTACATAAGTAAGGAAAAAAGCCTTCCGATATTAATAGATAATAGAGAGTTTTGTATTCGTATGTAAGGAGAGTAAAATGGCGGGTTATGACAATAACGGCTTCGATGACCTCGGCAATAGTGATATTGCCATGGAGGATACAGATATGACGACGGACGATAATATGACACAGGATATGCTCGAGGAGTATGGCGTGTGGGTAAAAGTTGAACCCGAGGTCATTGAAGAAATAAAAGACGAAAAACACGATTATATATCCGCCCTCGACGACGAATCAAAAGAAGATGAATCGGAACAGATCACGCCTTCGGAAAGCGAAACCGATTTCGAAAACATTTCATTCGATGATCTGGACATCCCTAGTGAAGAGGACATCGACACCTCCGAGTTCGACAGCCCGATAACACCGGTCGATGAAGAAGCCGGCGGCGGCATCGAAGGGTTTTCCGGCGGTGAAGACATCGAAGAGTTTTCGATCGATGATTTTATGGACTCCGAAGACACGGGGGATGCCGTTGACACGGGGGATGCCGCCGGGACAGAGGACGCCCTTGAAGCGGGAGATATGGAAATATCCGGAGATACAGGCCCGGAAGAAGGGGCTGAGGAAGCATTTTTCGACGAGGAAGATCTTGAAACCGACGATGTCGATATCGATATCAGTCTCGAAGACCTCGAGGAAGAACCTGAAGAAGAAATCCTCGAAGGTGATCTCATTCCGGGTATCGAAGACGAAATAGACATCTCGGAAGATGAAATTGCCTTCGATGAAGGAGAGAGTGAAATCGCTGGAGATACGGATGCATCGTTTTCGACAGAAGCCGACATCGGTGAAGAAACCGAACTTCCGGATATCGGGGCCGGTCACGAGGAAGATTTCGAGGACTTGAATGAAGATGATATGACCGATTTTGACATCGATGATATCCCGGATCTCGAACTCGAAGAAAGTATCGACCATATCGAGCCCGAGGATACCTCGTTCGAAACGTCTCCGGAAGAAACCGGTATCGAGGCCGATCAATCCGGTGAGAGTGAAGAGATTGAAGTTCCTCTTTCAGAAAAAATAACGGATGAGCGTTTTGATGATCTCGAAACACTTGAATCCAGTCTCGAAACATCCATGCCGAAAAACGAAGCCGTTAAAGCCTTTACGCCGGACGATACCACATCGATTCTGAACAAAATCGAAAATGAGCTTTTTTCAATCAAAGAAGATCTGTCCCATCTCAAGAACGAGCTTCAGTCATTGCGCAAACCTCAACCTGCCGGAGTGGCCGTGGGCGATGTAAAGGTACCGCCCTCCGATGCAACCGGCTTTTTTGACCAGGAAGAAGACGAGACTATCGCATTAACCGGCGATGAACTCAATAACATACTCAATACCGCGGAAATTACGGAAGAGGAAGTGGATGAAACGGCGGTTGCCGGCGAAGAAGTAAGCCCCGAAGAGGTTGCCGGAGGAGAGGGTATCGCCATTGACGAGGTGTCCGGCGGTGATGAAGCAGACATCGGGGGAATCGAACTCGAAGAAACACCGATGTCCGAAACATGGGACGAAACACCGCAAACTGAAATCGACTCGACATTCGAAGGTGAGGAAATTATCGATGATTTTCATGAAGAATCACAGGGGGAAACGTCGGAAACGGATGAATTTATGGATACCGGTTTCGACGATGAAGGGGGCGAAGGAGGCACCATCGCTCGAAATCTCGACGAAGCCGCCGATATCGGTATCGAGGATAACGTATCGGAGGAAGAAAGCGGTCTTTACGGAGAAGGTTTTGAAGAAACCGATATGGAAGAAAAACTCACGGGAGAAGATGAAATCGAGTTCGAAGAAGGGTTCACGGATGTAAGCGGGTTTCAGGAGGCGGGCGCCGATGTGCCGCAGGAGAAGTCATCCGAAACCGGAGGCGAGAGGGAGGCGGCTCCGGGAGACGAGTTCCTCGCGCTTGATGAAGAAATCGAACTCGAAATTCCGGAAGAAGATGTTTTCGAAGAAGAAGATGTATCACAGGATATCAGCGACGTTGACGACGCTTTCTTCGATGCCGACGAAGCGGAAACGAGTTCGCTCGAAGCCGAGATTGATGAGGTCCTCGCATCGGATGAGAAATCCGGCCGAATCGATGTCAAGACAACCGGCAAGGACGAAAAGCCGGATATCGATGATCTCATCGTCGAGAACGGACCTCCCGTCATATCTGAAAAAAATGAAGCGATTTCTGAAACGATGTCCGACTCCATATCCGGCGAAGAAGAGGATATCGTCGAGGTCTCCGTCAAAGACGACGATCTCGAACTCGAACTCCCTGAAGAAGAGTCGGAGGTCGACACGGATTTCGAGCCCGGTGAAACAGACGAAGGATTCGAAATCGAAAATGAAAAGGAAAGCGGGGCCGGGCGCGATGCGGAAAGTATAGAGGAAATCGATATCTCTGAATTCGGAATCGAAGAGGGGATCGAGGATATTTCAGCACAAGAGGAAGAAACAGGACTGCCGGAAGTGGAGGCAATTGACGATACGGAAGAAATAGGCCTGCCCGAAGAGGATCTCATCCCGGAAATAGAGGAAGATGAAAGCGGTTTTCCGGAAGAAGAGATTATTCCCGAAACAGATGAAATCGGCCAGCCGGATGAGGAGTTCATATCCGAAGCTGAAGAACCTGAACTCACCGATGAAACACCGGAAGAAATATCGATCGACGCCGAGGAACCGGATATGATGCCTTCGATTGAAATACCCGGGGATACATCGGGTGATGTCGGTATCCTTCCCGAAAAGCTTAAAAAGGATCTTAAAAGCGTTCTCTCGTATATGGATGAACTGCTTGTAAATCTTCCGGAAGAAAAAATCAAGGAATTTTCCCGTTCCGATTACTGGATTACATATAAAAAGCTGTTTGAAGAATTGGGGATAGCGCCAAAAGAAAGTGATGTTTATTCCGAGAAAGCATAAGTAAACGGGGAAGGCAGGCGTATTGGAGCATACGGCGCCGTGACAATGCTTCGCACTGCAATGAGTACGGGATCAATGATGTTATAGCGTTATGTAAGGAATGAGGATTAACACCACGAATGGGTCTTTACGCAAAGGCGATAATATTACATCGACAACACGATAAAAAAAAGGGGCTATTTCAAAGGGCACTCGAATACCAGCGACAGGACCTCATCAATCATCAAAGAAAAACCGGTACGGATATCGATGATATATCCGGTTTATATGACGAAATAAATCAGCAAATCAATATATGCAAAGCGAACAATCTTCCCCTGGCCGTGATCGGTATTTCCTTGAAACCGGTGGTCGATGCCATGCTTACGATAAACAACAAGCTGGAAAGGGAAAATATCGTGAGAACCCTTGTCCCGTTTCTTGAAAAACTCCTTTCGGATGAATCCAAACTCACACCTTACGGCAACGACTTTTACATTTTTAGCATTTTCAACCCGGATACCGTCTATCCTCAGCTTGTGTGTCACCAGATGTCCCGATCTCTCTGTCACTATTCCCGTGATCTCAAAGAAACTGCGTCCATTACGTTCAATCGTAAAATCCGTTATTTCCCCGAACATGGAGAGAATGCCGATCAGCTTTTGAGAAGTATTCTATGATCGAACAAGTCACCACAAAATCCGGAATGCCCGGGCTGACTGTCAATGGCAGGCATTATCATTCGGCTTACGATCCGGAAAAAGAAGCCATACGTTTCATCGAGCGCACATACAACGAATTCGATTCGGACGATGAGGGCATTCTAAATGTCAAAGCCGAAGCGCGCGGTGTCAACGATTCGTGTTCGGGGGGGGCCTCAGCCGGAGTCAGGATCAAAGCCGGGCCTTCCCCGCAGACAGTCATTGTACTCGGTGAAGGCGGCGGATATCTGGCGGGAGCGGTAAAAAAAATATTTCCGGCCGCACGCTGTATTACGCTTTTTTATTCCGATGAACTCTTTTCTTTGTGCGGCGAGCGGGGCCATGTTTCCTGGAATCCGGCAGACGGAACAAATCCCGAGGTCTTTTTTAGAAACCAGCTCGGTGAACTCGATCTCGGGGGACTCCTCGTCGTCGAATGGCCCGCGGCCGCGTTATGCTTTCCCGATATGTCCAGGAAAGTGAAAGACAGCCTCGGCCAGGTAATCAGGGAATTGAAAGGAAGCCTTCTGACGACAATCGGAATGGGGAGGTTGTGGATGCGAAACAGCCTTCTCAACTTTCTTCATATCGAGCCGGTTTACACGGACAATCCCTATCCGGAAAACCTGCCTATCGCGATAACCGCTTCCGGGCCCACCCTTGAAAAAAGTATCTTTACATTGAAGCGCTTTCGGGACAACCTCTTTATCCTCGCCCTTCCCTCCTCCGTTCCATGTCTCGATGCGCACCGGATATCACCTGATATGATCATCATGACCGATCCGGGCTATTATTCCGCCTATCATCTCCACTGGGTAAAAAAAGAGGCCGTCCGGCTCGTTATGCCCCTTTCAGCCGCATCCGGCCTCAGACGAATGCCCTTCAGATTTTCTTTTTTTGCCCAGCCGGCCTTTTTCGAAGAGGCGCTTCTTGCCGGAGTTCATCCGGTCTTCCCGAAGATTCCCCCGCAGGGAACGGTCGCGGCAACCGCCATACAACATGCCCGCGCGGCTTCCAAAGCCCCGCTCATTCTCTGCGGACTCGACTTCTGTTATGAGGATATACGCTCCCACGCGAGACCCGACGCCTTTGACGCCCTTCTTGAAGATACTGCCGACAGATTTCGACCCTTTCACAGCGAAAAATTCGATCGCGCTTTCAGGTTCGCACCGCTTGTCGATAAAGACAACGGGACACGTACGTCACGGGCCCTTTCGACCTATTGCGGATGGTTTTCTTCGGCGGGCAACGAATTTTCCAGGGGGATATATCGGCTCGAACCGTCTGCCGTACCGCTTCCGGGAATCTCCGTCATCGATCGTCGTTCGGTCGGGTCGCTTGTTGCAGGAAAAAAACGGAAGAGGGCCGATCACGGACGCGCTGCCCGTGACTATCCGTCTTTTTCAAAAAGGAAAAAACGCATCTGCGATCTCCTCGCAGCTTGGCGGGCTATGTGCCGTCTCGCCGAATCCCGCATTAAAAAAACACGGTCGCTGTCCGCACTTTTTACCGATACGGAGATGTTTCATCTCTTTTATTTTCTCGATCTCCGCCATCTTTCATCGATAAAGCGGGCCTTCTCCGTAAACAATGAACATGAGGCGTTGGAGACGGCGCTTTCAATGTGCCGCGATACGGACGAGTTTCTCGAAGCCCTGCACCGTAAATTGCTCGAAGCGGGGAGAACCGATTAAGATGCCCGATAATCCCGTTCTCGAACGAAACCTTCTCGCCCTCTCCTCATACGATCCCGCTCTCTCGGCCCTTGTCGGCGCCGCGGAACCATCTCCGGAGATCACTTTTCTGCAGTCAAAGACGAACCTTCCCGTTCCGGCCCAACTGATCAACGGGATACCCATTCCCCTTCATTCGAAATTCGATCCGGTTCGGGAGGGAGAAAAGTACCTTTCGGTGTACCGGGAAGCGGGATATCTCGTGTTTCTCGGATTCGGCGGCGGCTACCATATAACCCCGTTTCTTTCGAGGTCGGAGGTCTCGAATATTCTCATCATCGACAGGGACATCCGCGTTTTCCGTTCCATCATCGAACATATCGATATACGGTCGATTATCATCGATCCGAGAGTGACTTTTCTCATTGACATGGACGCCGGACAAATCACCGATTTCATCCTGAAGCACTATTTCCCCGTGTTCGCCGGAAACCTCAAGACGATTTCACTCGGTTCGAGACTCAATACGGAAAAAACATATTTTCAGGAGATCGTGACCGGTATCAAGAATATCATCAATCCGATCGCGGACGACTATACGGTACAGGCCCGTTTCGGCAGAAAATGGTTCATCAACACCCTTTTCAATCTGGCGGTCGCGGAAAAATCGACCATATCGCTCAAACCGGCGGAAAAAATTATCATCACCGGCGCGGGTCCGTCGCTTGAAACCCAGGTTACACGCATCAAAAGGATGCGCAGGGAAATGTTTCTCCTCGCGACCGACACATCACTCCCGACACTCCTTTCCTCCGGCATTTCACCTGATTGCGTAATTTCGATAGACTGTCAGCAGATAAGTTACCTTCATTTTTTTGCCGGACTACCGCCCGATATTCCGCTTGTCCTCGATCTGGCATCCCCCCCGATTCTCACCCGTCTCGGGAAAAACCTTTTCTTTTTTTCAAGCGGCCATCCCTTTTCACAATATCTTTCACAGACATGGAGAAGTTTTCCGAGAATCGATACTTCCGGCGGGAATGTTTCCCACGCGGCATTCTCACTCGCATGCGAACTCGGTGCACGCCAGGTGTATCTTGCCGGTATCGATTTCTCCTATCCGGACGGAAAATCATATTCGCGCGACACCTACCTCTACCCGTATTTTCACAGCTTCGAAAACAGATTCTTCCCCTGTGAAAGCCTTTTTTTTTCATTTATCGCGGGCGACAAAACACTCTCAAAGGAAAAAACCGGCAGGACATTCAGGTACACGACACATCAACTGCTCAATTACAAGGAGAAAATGGAATCCGCCATCAATGATGCGTCCCCGCAGGTGGTCCAGCTCGACGGCAAGGGACTTTCCCTTTCGATCGACCATGATAAAGCGAAGCCGGAAAAGCCGTTTTTAATGAAAACACTGCTTGCCCAGGGTCCCGTCAGTACGGACTGGCGGTCGTTTCTCCGCGACTATAGCGAAAAATTGAAAAACCTTCCGCCGCCCTTTCATCCAATAAGCAAATACCTCTATCACCTCTCACGAAGCGAACGTCAAATCTGGATTACACAGTTGCCGGCCGCCACCTATCTTCGGGAATATGCCGATCTTAAAGAAAGCGATAACACGGAACTGCTTAATAAAACAAGAGAATGGACATTGCGTGTGATCCGCCGTATCCTTCAATGACGGTTTTTTGCGGAATACGGTGGTTGATATTTCCTGCCGTTACGGGTAAGCTGAATTACCATGGGTGAGACAACCGAGCTCTATGCCAAGGAATTCGAACGTTTTAACCGGCTACTGACGGATAAAAAGGAACTCCTGATTGTTATTCATAACAATCCCGATCCCGACGCGATCGCATCTGCCTTTGCGTTAAGCTACCTGACGCAAAAAATAAGCGCCGTCAAGCCAAGTATCGCTTACGGCGGCACAATCGGCAGGATCGAAAACAAGGTGATGGTTTCCCGGCTTCATATACAACTGAAACAAATCAAAAGAATAAAATACGATAAATACGATCTCATTGCCCTTATCGATACCCAGCCGGGCGCTGGAAACAATGATTTCCCATTGACAAAAAAATGCCATATCGTTTTAGACCATCATCCCAGACGAAAGGATACAAAAGCGGACCTTATCATCATCATCCCGGCTTTGGGCGCCACGGCAACGATACTCGTTTCCTGGTTCAGACTCCTCAACCAGCCCATGCCCGCCGATATCGCCACCGCGATCACCTATGCCCTTAGTTCGGAGACGCAAAATCTTAGCCGGGAGGTAAATCCGGCGGATCTCAATGCCTATCTTTATGTGTACCCCAAATCCAGCCTCAAAAAATTGTCGGTGATTACCACCCCGTCCCTTCCGAATTATTATTTCAATATTTTCGCCAGGTCGCTCAAAAACACATGCGTATACCGAAACCTCGCGTTCTCCAACCTGGGTGAAATTCCCTCCGCCGAGTTTGTCGCCGAGATAGCGGATTTCATCATCCGCCACAGGAATATCAGCTGGTGTTTATGCACCGGATATCATAAAAACCTCCTTTATCTCTCCCTTCGTACGACCCGGCATAACGCCCAGGCCGGGAAAATAATCAAGAAAATCGTCGGGGACGTCAACAACGTCGGCGGTCATGACATGACGGCGGGCGGATTTATCATACTGAAAGATACGCAGAAATCCTCCGTTGAAGCCCTCGTGCAAAAATTATCGGTAAGCCTGGCCGTAAAACTAGGTTATGCAGAAGAAAAAATAAAGTGGAAGCCGCTCGTTGAGGAAGAAATCATACCGCATAATATAGCCGGATAGCTAACATCCTCCTTGCTCATTAAGCGGTCCGACACCGGATTCCCGGTGTTCCGGCGCCTGGAGCGGGAACACCGGGAATGTTACCATTGCGGCGTGAAGGAATATTATGTTCGATATAGACGGAACACCCTTACCGCCGCCGCTTTTACGATATCGTTTATAATGAACCAGACGATCGCATACCCCCAGACAATAAGGGCCCATCCCCAGCCAAGGGGCATCATGAATACGCCGTAGACCGCGATAAGCGTCGCTACCAGCTGCGTTATGACGACGGCCCAAAAAAGGACTGCCGAGGGACGCTGGGTCCAAAAATGACCCTTTGTTCTCGTTATGAAAATCGTAAGATGACCCGCAACGGATAATTTCAGATAGATGAGTGTCCGTATGATATCCCTGTCGAGATGGAATATATTCTCCCCGATGTAAAACAGCAAAAACGATGCGGCCACGCCCATAACCCCGAGTATCGACGAAACGGTGATTAGCTCGGGAATGTGCCAGTGTTCCGGCTTCCTTGAGGCCGTCGCCCTGTCATATGCGATGGATACGATCGCACCGTCGTTCAGTAACGCAATAAGTACGATCATGATCGCCGTGACGGGATAAAAATTGAACGCCAGAATCGACATCGTCATAAAGAGAAGAATCCTGATCGATTCGGCAATGCGGTATGTTGCGTAACTCGTCATACGGCTGAAGATTTTCCTGCTTTCCCTGATCGCATCAATGATGACGGACAACCCCGGCCTTAGTAAAATGATATCCGCTGCGGAACGGGCGGCATCCGTGGAACCTGAAACGGCGATACCGACATCCGCCTTCTTGAGCGCGGGGGCGTCATTCACCCCGTCTCCGGTCATGCCCACAATGTGATCGTGTTGTTTGAGAAGATCGACAATCGTGTATTTATGCTCCGGATACACCTGCGCGACGCCCGAAGCCTCCTCGATGTTTCTCACGTTCGCCTCCTCGTCATCCTTCAAAAGCCCGTCCGCTTTCATGATCTTCCCGCCGAGACCAAGTTCACCCGCGACCTGTCCGGCGATTATATCATGATCGCCCGTAATCATCTTGACCTCGATGCCCATTTTTCGCGTCTTGTCGACCATCGCCCTTGAATCGCGCCTGAGCGGATCGTAAAGCGGAATAATACCCGCAAATTGCCAGTCTTCCGGTTTTTCGGCGTACGCGACTCCCAGCGAACGGTACCCCTTTGCGGCAAATCCCCGTATTTCTCTGCCGACGGCATCCTTCACCTCTTCCCTGTTTGACGACATATCCAGAATCACCTGCGGGGCCCCTTTTGTCACATAAAAATCCTTTCCTTCCGGCGTTTCAACATGCGCTTCCGTACGTTTATGCACCGGATCGAAGGGTGAAAAATGCCGTATCGTATAATTCCGCAGTGAAGCCGCGCTGCTTTCGATGACGGCGGTGTCGATGGCGTCGCCGTCCTCTTTTCTCGACGCGAGTGAGCCGAAAAGAAAAAGTTTGTCTTCGCCGTACCCGTTCACGACAAACGGTTTGCCGACGGTGAGTTTGTTTCGGGTCAGGGTCCCCGTCTTGTCCGAGCAAAGTATATCGATGCCCGCGAGTTCTTCAATCGAGGAGAGATGGCTGACAATCACCTTTTTTTTCGCCAATGCCCTGGCGCCGATCGCCATTGTTATCGAGAGTACCGTCGGCATCGCCACGGGAATCGCTGCGACCAGGAGGATGAGGGAGAACTGAAGATTGGTGAGAATATCGATACCCCGGAACATCGATACGGTGAGTATGACGATGATAAGCAAAAATGCACTGACAATAAGAAAATTACCGATTCTGAGTATCGCCTTTTGAAAATGACTGCTTTCCTTCGTATCCTTGACGAGGTGTGTCGTCTGTCCGAAGTACGTATTCATTCCCGTTGCGTAAACTACCGCATCGATCTCTCCCTGTTTCACGATCGATCCGGAAAAAGCGATCGACGATGGGGAAAGAACGACCGGAAAGGCTTCACCGGTCAGGGCCGACTGGTCCACCTGTATCGATTCTCCCGCAAGAAGTTTGACATCGGCGGGGACGATATCCCCGATCCTGAGGCGGAGTATATCGCCGGGAACGATCTCCTCCGCCCCTTTCATGATCCAGTTTCCGTTCCTTTTGACACGCGAACTGACAGCCATCCTTTTTTTCAACGCCGCAATAGTCGAACTCGCTTTATATTCTTCCCAGAACGCGGTCGCGACATTGACCAGGAGTAACACGGCGATAACGGCCGTATCTTCCCACCTGCCCAGAATACCGGAAAGCACGCCGGCAATTTCAATCATCCACGGTATTGGGCCCCAGAAGTACGAGAGAAGCTTCAGAAGGGGATGTGTGGTTTTTTCTTCGATCCTGTTGTATCCGTATTCGGCCCCCCTTCTTTCCGCTTCCCTATCGTCAAGACCTTCCGGAGTCGTTTGAAGCTTTCGCATCGTCTCGCCGACGGAGAGACTTCTGTATAATTTCATCTGTGCCGATATCCGGTCCGTCACGATGCTTTTTCGCAGTTTCTTTTTCAAGGTTTTCATAAAAAACTCCTTATAATCCTCATGACTGCCTTACAAGTCCTAAAATGAGCTCCCGGCCTTCCCTGTATATCGTGAACACCTTTTCTCTCTCCCTGTCGGCAAACAATCTGTAAAAATCCGCCGTCGAAGCGACCGGTTTCTTGTTGATCGTGCGGATAATATCCCCGCCCTTGAAACCGGCGATATCCGCAGGACTTCCCATAACGACCGAACCGACAACGACGTTTCCGATATTACCCTTCAGGTTCAGCTGTTTTCTGATATCGTCGGTAAGGCCGACAACGGTCATCCCCGGCCAGAGATTTGCCGCTTTATCCTTGATCGATTTTTCGTCCCCGCGGCTTGCGATCTCGACCTCGACCAGTTTTTCCTTACCCTGCCTTATGAGTTTCAGCGCTACCGTCTGTCCTGGTGTGAGTTTCGATACGGTGAATATCAATTCCTGAGAATCCGACACCTGCTTCCCGTCTATTACCGTAATAAAGTCACCGGGGAATATGTCAGCCTTGTCCGCCGGTGAACCGGTAAAGACATCGAAGACCATCGCGCCCTTGATTCCCGCAAGGTGCATGTCGTCGGCGACCCCGTCAACGGGTTCACCGATATTGATTCCCAGCCACCCGTATTCGATCCTTCCCTTTGTGATAAAATCGTTGATAGCGGTTTTCGCGTTGTTGATCGGAATCGCGAAACCGATTCCCACATTCCCGCCGGACGGCGAGGCGATCCAGGTATTGATTCCGATCACCTGTCCTTCGAGGTTGACGAGCGCGCCCCCCGAGTTGCCCTGGTTGATCGAAGCATCCGTCTGTATGTAATCGGTGAACGTCGATATATCGGTACCGCCGTCGGATTTTCTTCCGATCGCGCTGACAATACCCGCCGTCACTGTCGATTCAAACCCGAGCGGGTTTCCGATTGCGAGAACCACATCCCCCGGCTCCAAAATCGATGAATCACCGAGTTCGGCGACGGGAACCGGTTTGTCCGTTTTAAACGCGACAAGGGCCAGGTCTTTATGTTCGTCGTTCCCGACGAGACTCCCCTTGAACTCGCGTCCGTCGGGGAGTTTAATGCTGATTTCTTCAGCTTCACCGACCACATGGTTGTTGGTGAGCACATATGCGGTGTCCTTTGTCTGGCGTACGATAACCCCCGAACCGAGGCCGTACTGCTTGTATTCCCTTTCACCACCGGAACTCCCGCCCGAACCTCCGCCGTTCGGCAACTGGTCGAAGAAAAACGAGAACGGGGAAAAATCCGGAATCGTCACATGGACGATATCGACGACATTCACCTCGACGACAACGGGCAATACCTTTTTTACCGTGTTTCTGTAGGAACTTTGCAGGATTGCAGGCGACACGACCGATACACCTGATGAGTCTTGCGATTGCGCCGTGTTCATATCCGACAGCACCTTCGATGTCTCGCTGTTGCATGTGAAAGCCGAAAACAGAAGAAACATGACGGCCGCCGCCATCACCGTTTTCAGAAAGGATACCGCCGGTATCCTTTCCCGTGCGATAAAAATACCTTTACTGTTCATGGTACACCTCCTGTCAAATTTTGTTGACAATTCGAATGTACTACACGAACATTACATAAGCCTTACACGAGGATTACAAAATTGTAATGTTTGGTATCAGGCGGAAATGGGCAGAACGATGGTGAATACCGATCCCCTGCCGGGGGTACTCGCCACATCGACCGTGCCGCCGTGGGCGGTGACTACGGCTTTTACGATACTCAGCCCCAGCCCGAGTCCGGTATCCGTCCCGCTTCTGTCGATCCGGTAAAGCCGTTTCCAGATATGCTCGAGTTCATCCTGAGGAATACCGGCCCCGGTATCCGTTATCCGGATCACGACGGACCCGTTCTCCTCGAATGCGTATACGGCGACATGCCCTCCGGGACCGGTATATTTGACCGCGTTGTCGATGAGGTTCCCGACCGCCTGGCGCAGACGGTCGGGATCCGCGGAAATCGTCAGGTGTTGTTCCACATCGGTACTGATATCTATCCCTTTTTCTTCCGCGACATAGCCGTATAGCTCAAGCAGCTGATCGATCATATAGCGGACGGCGACATCGCTTTTTTTCAGCGCCATAACACCGGCTTCCGATTCGGAAATATCCATGATCGTATTGAGCATCTTGAGGACGATATCGGATTGCTCGATGCACATTAAAAGAGCTTCATCTTTTTTCCCGGCGTCCCCGGAATCGCCGGCCGCCCGCTCCGCGATTCCCCGTATTCGCGTGAGGGGTGTTTTCAGATCGTGCGCGACATTATCGAGGGTGACGTGCATCGCGTTGATAAGCGAACCAATCCGGTCGAGCATGCCGTTAAAAAGCTTTATCAACGTATCGAGTTCGTCGCCGCTTCCCGTTTCCCTTATCCGTTTTGAAATATCGGCTGTCCTTTTGATCGACGATACGGTACGGATGAGTTTTTTTATCGGAGAAAGCAGGCGTGAAGCGATGAAATATCCCCCGGCTATCCCGAAACAGATGAATGGTATGAGTAAAAAGAAAAAGCCCTGCCTGATAACGGAAACGATTTTCATGACGAATTCGGTACTCAGTCCGACCTGAAGGAAGATTCCCGGTTCCATTTCAATCGTCCGGACATCGATATCATACGGATACCGTGATGAGGAAAGCAGGATAGGGATGCCGGTATCGGGAGACGGCACGGTCAGAAGCGGCGTTATATCGAACGCGACAATCTGGTCGGAGGCTCCCAAAAAAAGCGTTCTGTTCCCTTTGTCTGCAATTCGCAGCAGCATCTGATATGTTTTCTGATACTTTTTCTCGAATCCGAACTCCCTTTCGACGAGTCCGATTCCCCCCGCTTCGTACTGCGCCCAGTATTCGAGGAGACGATGGCGGATCTCCTGCGAATGATGACCGTTCAATTCATGCCTGAGAAAAAAATAAACGATCGTCACCATCACAATCGACGAGACGATAAAAATCACCGAATAATAGAGGGTCAATCGAATGGTGAATTTGGAGGCCTTAATCCTTGTCATCTTTTATCATATATCCCATGCCCCGTACCGTACGAATGAGTTCCCTGCCGAAGCCCCTGTCGATCTTGTTTCTCAACCGATGGACCAGTACATCGACCACATTCGTATGGGTGTCGAACCGGTATCCCCAAATATTCTCCAGAAGTAATGTTTTCGACAGGGTGATGCCGGGATTTCGCATAAAATATTCGAGGAGTGAAAACTCCCGCGGCTGCAATTCGATCTCTTTTCCCGCCCGCTTCACTTTTCGTGTAAATATGTCGATCGTCAAATCTCCGATACTCAACCGGTTCTGATTGCCCGCGTAAGACGACCTTCGAAGCAGCGCCTGCAGCCTGACAAGAAGCTCCGAAAAAGAGAACGGTTTTGTGAGATAATCGTCTCCCCCTTTTTTGAAACCCAAAATCCTGTCGTCGACCGTCCGTTTCGCGCTGAGAATGAGGAAAGGTGTATTGCTGCCTTCCGCGCGAAGCCGCTCGATCATTGTCAATCCGTCGATTTTCGGGATCATGATGTCGATGATTGCCGCATCGAAACGGCCGTGACGTGCAAGGGATAGCCCCTGTTCGCCGTCGGCTGCGCATTCCACATTATACCCGCTTTCCTGCAATCCTTTGCGGACGAACTCCATCGTTATTGCATCGTCTTCCACAATCAATATTTTCATGAGGCATCTCCATCCGACTCACACACGGAAGAAGCCTTTTCCGCTTCATTTATCCCGGTTGTCTCGCGGGCGTGCGATATACGTTATTCGGTTGCGGTTCTCCACCATTGGTAATGGATCGTATTGAGTTCCTTTTCCGACGGGAACGGATAGAACAGGGTTTCCCGGTTGTCGGCGAGAAAGAAACCATTGTTTATCGTTCTATAGATAAAACTCTGGGATTGGATTCTGTTCACCGTTTTCGTATGCTTTTGCGATTCCCGTTTGACCTGCATGAGGCATTCTCTCAAATGATCGATTTGCGAGTACGGAAGATCATGAATACTCCCGTTCTCCGGGTCGTCCGCCAGTTCACCGAGTCTCAAGTCCACGAAACAAATTTTCGGAACATAAATTTTATTATTGCTGTCGGTAATGAACCGTGCGAATTTGAAAGGATCCAGGCTGCTCGCGATCCGCGGGTGTACGGGGACTATTTCCTGGTACAGATAGCATTGACGGTCGAATGAGGGCAGGTCCCGGTTTTTCTCGAGTTTCAGGACGCGACCGGATTTTGTCGCCAGATAAAGATCCTTGACGGCCTCAAAAGGAGTTCTTTCCAGAACACGGTAAATTGAATAATATATGGAATGTTTCGGTTCTCCGTCCTCATGAGAAACACAACGGCTTTTCACATCCGAGAGATCGAACACCTTGCCGCATACATCCATATCGACTTCAAAAAATATCGCTTCCTGCCAGCTTTGCCTTTTTTTCGTACCGGTTGCAAGATAATTCCCGAACTCCTCAGGAGTCAGCATAGAAGCGATAAGAGCCTCCGGATACATCGACACATAGAGATAAATTCCCATAACAGCACTCCCTTTTCAAAATTATATCATCCTATTGAACAGTAAAGCAAAATAACACCTTTAGTCAAGAATACGGATTCGTTTTTATTCATATGATTATCCTGCAGTACGGCAGTGAAATTATCGCGAAAATTTCCGGTATTTATTGACTATTTTACAGATGCTGCTACACTATAGATGTATAGGGTGTAAATGGACGATTTTACGGATAAATCTTTTACGGCGTTTCAACCATTTTTCGATCATCTCTCGGATATCGTTCTGTTTCATGACGATTCATTCACCATCAGATGGATGAATGAAAGCGCAGGTGAGTATTTCTGTCTTTCTCCTACCGAAACGAAAGGAAAGCTGTGTTACACGGTCCTCATGCATAAAGAAAAGCCGTGCACCGGTTGTCCCATGCGCACGTCCATCGCAGCCGGAAAACCTGAAAAAGCCGAGTTTCCCGGCATCGACGGCAGGATGATAACGGTAACGGGAATACCGTACGGCGATGAAAGATTTTCCGGTGCGCTCATGCTGATACACAATAAAACCGACGAAAAAGATGAAATCAGCTTCCTGCACAAACGTGAAAAAATGTTCAGACAGCTCTTCGAGAACCTGAACGAAGTCCTGTTCCTCCGCTCGAACGACCGCTTCGTCTATATAAGCCCTTCGTTCGAGAAAATATGGGGCATACCGCGCGAGACACTCTACTCAGACCCCTCGGTGTTGTTCGGGAGTATGCATCCCGAAGACAGAGCCCGTATCGCATCATACTATAACATGAATGTCTTCCGGTCGTATAAGATGATCGATGAACAATACAGAATAATCCGGCCCGACGGCGAACTGCGATGGATCTCCGCAAAAAGCCTCCCCATAAAAGACGATACGGGGAAATCGGTGAGCCGAGCGGGGATCTGTGAGGATATAACGGCCCGCAAACTCATGGAAGCCGAGTTCAAACTGCGGGAGAAATACCTCGAGAATATATTCAATCAGATGCCGTATCCGATCGACATCATGGACAGTTCAGGAACGATCATTATGGTCAACAAAGCCTTTCTCGAGGTCTACAATATACCGAGCCCGGACGATATCGTCGGTAAATTCAACCTGTTCAGTGAACCGGTGGCGAAGTCGTCGGGGATCCTCGCCTATATCGAAGAGGCCTTGCATGGCAGGACCGTTTTTATTCCCGAAATGAAAGTTCCCGTATCGCATATCAACAAGGAATACGGACTCGATATCCGTACCAATCTCATTTTCGAATGGACCATATTCCCCCTTTATTTGAACAACGACAAACCTATCGGGATTGTCATCATCCGGAGGGACGTCTCGGAAGTCGTCGGGAACAGGGAGGAACTCGAAAGAAAAAACATCGCCCTGAAAGAAGTGCTTGCACAGATCGAACTCGATAAAAAGGAAATACACGAACAGGTCAATCTGAATGTGGAGCAGCTTCTCATACCCGCAATTGACAGGTTTATCGGAAAGGTATCCGACAATGACGAATTGAGAAAAGCCGCTTTATCCATCAAGGAAAGCTGCAGACAGATATGTTCTCCCTTTGCACGGAATCTCAAAGGCCGCCTCATGAAGCTGAGTCCGAGGGAAATCGAACTCTGCAATCTGATAAAAAACGGTCTCACCAACAAGGAAATCGCCCGCGTACTCAATCTCTCCGTTCTCACGATCGAAAAACACCGCTACAGAATTCGAAAAAAACTCAACATCGTCAACAAGGAGATCAATCTGTACACCTACCTCTCCAATCTCTGACCCGGAATATTCATGAACACGAAATGTTTCTGGTATGCGGTATATTTTTTTGCGCCATCGGGCGTCCCGGTTCTCTTTCGTCATTCCCTGAGGGCCACATTATTAGCAGCGTGCCGACACTTGACATCATGATGATATAACGATACCCTAACGTCAATATGCTCGGCCGGCCGTATTGCCGGCGGGCACGATAACATACGGTCGAACAACAAGCTTCACTAAAAGGGAATTAACATGAAAATAATCGGAGAGAAAATTAATGGCACAAGGCAGCGTGTAAAAAGCGCGATCTCCGCCAGAAACGCGGTATTCCTCCAGGACCTTGCCCGCAAGCAGGCCGAAGCCGGCGCGAGCTGGCTCGATATCAACGCGGGGACACTCCCCGAGCGTGAACCCGAAGACATGGTCTGGCTCGTCGAAACCGTTCAGGAGGCGGTCGATATTCCGCTTTGTCTGGATTCGACGAATCCGGCCGCACTTGAAGCGGGTATCAGGGCGGCGAAGCTGACACCGATGATCAACTCAATCAGCGGTGAAGCGTCCAGACTGGAGGAGATTCTTCCGCTTGCCGCCGGTGCGGGTTGTCCCGTTATCGCCCTTGCCATGGACCATATTCAGATACCGGAAACATGCGGTGAACGGTTTGCGATTGTTCAGAAGGTCGTCTCGGCAACACGGTCCTCCGGTATTCCCGACCAACAAATCTATATCGATCCCCTTGTCATGGCCCTCAGCACCAATATCGAGAGCGTCAATGTTTTTATCGAAACCTTGAAGGCGGTCCGCGCGGAATACCCAGATATACATTTCACAGCCGGTCTGAGTAATATATCTTTCGGTTTGCCGGCGCGGTCAT
Source organism: Spirochaetales bacterium (assembly GCA_016930085.1). NCBI lineage: Bacteria > Pseudomonadati > Spirochaetota > Spirochaetia > Spirochaetales > Spirochaetales bacterium. The sequence continues at coordinate 34,996 of JAFGHO010000065.1, read as the reverse complement.
ATATAAACAGAACCTTTTTGACACTGGCCATGGTAGCCGGCCTCGACACCGCGATTATGGATCCGCTCGACAGGGAACTGCAGGCCGCCATTCTCACCACGCAACTGGTTCTTGGCCGTGACGATTATTGTCTGAACTTCACCCAGGCATACCGGGACGGTGTTTTTTCAGACAGGTGACCGATAACTCCGCCTCCTTTTCGTGCGTATTGCTTTTCATAGCATATCGGTCTATACGCGGCATAGCCTTCTACGGATAGCGGAACCCGATATCGCCGTGAGCGTAACGATATTGCGTATGGTTCATTATACACGGCGAAAAAAGACATGCCTCTCGCGCGATGTGCGGGTAAGCGGTCCAGCCGGCCGCCTCAACGGAGGCGGTTCCTCAAGGTAATCGACCCGGAGAGCCGCGGAGAAAGCTCGAAAGGTTTTATTATTTAAAAAGGAGGTTTGTATGTCAAAAAAATTGATTAATGCGATCGCCGATATGAAGGAGAAAGAAGCCGTTTCCATAGTCGAAGAAATGGTGAAAAACGGCTCCTCGCCAATGGCGATCCTCGATGCGGTGAGGGAAGCGATGGATATAGTCGGTCGACGGTATGAAAAGGGGATATATTTTCTCCCCGAACTTATCCTCGCCGGAGAAATGATGAAAAAGATAAATGGAATCATCAAGCCGGAGATGGAGGCGGCCGCGCCGAAAGGGGGGCGTGGGAAAATCCTCATGGGAACGATTAAAGGAGATATCCACAACATCGGCAAGGACATCGTCACCTTTATGCTCGAAGCGCACGGTTTCGAGGTCCTCGATCTCGGTGTGGATGTTCCTTTTGAAAAATTTACCGAGGCAATCCGTGATTTCAAACCAAACGTTGTCGGTCTCAGCGGATTCCTTACCCTCGCCTTCGATGCCATGAAAGAGACGATCACCGCAATAAAAAACGCCGGGCTCAGGGACAATGTCAAAATCATGATCGGCGGGGGCCAGATCGACGAAAAGGTAAAGACATACACCGCGGCTGATGCCTTTGGAAAAGACGCGATGGCTGCCGTAACGCTTGCGAAAAACTGGATAGGGGGGTGAGACGATGGAAACAAAACAGATGACTTCAGAAGAAAAACAGGACATGATGTTCAATCGATTGCTGTCACCGAAAGATCCGCAGGGCAATGACCTCGCATTCAAAAGTCCCGAAGCAAAAAACAATTATACGGCAAGCATCAAGCGGATATGGGATGCGATCAGGCTAAAAAAACCCGACCGGGTTCCCGTGACGATATTCCCCAGTATGTTTCCGATCAACCACGCGAAGATGACGGTCGAGGAAGCGATGTACGATTACGGCAAATGCGTGTCCGCTTTCAGACAATACACTCTCGAGTTCAGACCCGACGTCCAATGGGGCGCAGCGGCACCCGGGCCGGGAACATTTTTCGAAAAACTCGACTATAAACTGTACAAATGGCCCGGACACGGCGTCGATCCGACCCACTCGTATCAGTGTGTCGAAGGCGAATACATGAACGAGGACGAATACGATGCGCTTATCACGGACCCCTCGTTTTACTTCAGGAATTTTTACCTTCCGCGGGTATTCGGGGCCCTGCAAGGCTTTACAATGCTTCCGCCGTTCACCGGCATTCTCGAAATGTACGGCCTCGCTTTCAGTTTCATACCATTCGGTCTGCCGCCCGTCCAGAACACTTATAACAAACTCTTTGAAGCCGGTGCCGAAGCCCTCAAATGGGCCGGTGCGATGGGCGGATTCGATGCCGAGATGACGAGCGAGGGTATTCCGAATATCCTCGGCGGATTTACCAAGGCGCCCTTCGACACGATCGGTGACACCCTCAGGGGCACCAAAGGCATCATGCTCGACATGTACCGCCGACCGGAAAAACTCATCGCTGCCATGGAAGCGCTCACACCCATCATGATAAACATGGGTATCGCTTCCGCGCAACAGACCGGAAACCCGCTTATATTCATTCCGCTGCATAAAGGCGCTGACGGATTTCTCTCCGACCAGCAGTTCAGAAAGTTTTACTGGCCGACCCTTCAAAAAGTCATCCTTGGGTTGATCGACGGCGGATGTGTACCGTTTCCCGCCGCCGAGGGTGCATATAATACACGGCTCGAGATCATAAAGGATCTGCCGAAAGGCAAAACCATGTGGATGTTCGATCAAACCGACATGGCGAAAGCCAAGAAAATCGTGGGCGACAACATCTGTCTCTTCGGGAATGTATCATCCGCCATGCTCGAACTGGGAGACCCGGATGAAGTGAAAGAGTACGCCAAACGCCTCATCGATACAGCAGGGAAGGACGGCGGGTTCGTCATGGCGAACGGGGCGTTCTTCGACCGTGCAAAACCGGAAAATATAAAAACACTGATCGAGTTCACAAAGGAATACGGTGTATAGTAAAAGAGGTCCTCTTTTGTTTCCGTGACGGTACCGTCATTTTCCTGTTCCTTTTATAACCGGGAGTGATTTTTTTTCGAAAGCAATATCCAACCCTGAAACCTTAGCCGGTTTCAGGGTTTATAGTGAAAAAGATCATTGAGTCTGTCTTTATTCCCGATACTGTCCTGCCCGTCTCCCCCGAACAAATAAAAAGCACCGTTTTCGCCCAACCAAGCTATCGGATGATACCGCGTTCCGGGAATTACGGAACCCGAGGGCACTCCTATTGTACCGTATACCCCATTCTGATCCCTTATATCGCTTCCGGACATCCACGTCCAGTCGATCCCGTCGAACTTCCACAGATCGTTGAGTCGACCATTGTTTCCCTCACTGTCATAACCAAATCCTCCGAAAAGCCATATCGTATCTGAATCATCGATCCAACCGGAGCAACCATATCTGGCTCCGGGGATATTCGTCGCCGATCCGGCACCTTTTACTCCATATATACCGATTTGCCCGCCCGTATCGTTTCCTGATATCCACGTCCAATTTGATCCGTCGAATCGCCACAGGTCATTGAGATTATATTTTGTCGTGGTTCGATCATACCCATATCCCCCGAACAACCACAAATTATCCGAAGCATCAATCCAGCTTACCGCGTTGTATCGTGCCCCGGGTATATTCGAGCCGGATGCAACACCTTTGCTTCCATACACACCGCTTTGACACCATATATCGCTTCCGGAAATCCATGTCCAGTTCGTTCCGTCGAACCTCCACAGATCATTGAGATGCCCATTGCTGCCTGCGCTGTCATACCCATACCCCCCGAACAACCACAAATTATCCGAAACATCGATCCAGCTAATACTCCCATATCGGGCGCCCGGAATATTTGCCGCGGAAGCGACGCCTTTTGTGCCATATACCCCACTTTGACCTCCCGTGTCGCTTCCGGAAATCCACGTCCAGTTCGTCCCGTCAAACCTCCACAGGTCATTGAGATTGTTCTTGCTTGATGTGCTGTCATAGCCATATCCGCCGAAAAGCCACAGGTTGTCGGAAGTGTCAATCCAGCTTATACTCCCGTATCTGGCTCCCGGAACATTCAAACCTGAAACAATGCCTTTGGTTCCGTACACCCCGCTTTCGCACCATAGATCGCTTCCTGACACCCACGTCCAGTTTATTCCGTCGAATCGCCACAAATCATTAAGATGCCCGTTATTTCCGAGACTGTCGTATCCGGATCCGCCGAACAACCAAAAATTTCCCGAAACATCAGTCCAGCCGATACCGTAATTTCTACCACCGGGCATATTGGCCGCCGCGGCGACACCTTTTGTTCCATATATACCGATTTGCCCGCCCGTATCGCTTCCGGATACCCACATCCATGTATCGTGACCGGTATCGGGTGTCGGTTCTATTGTCGGCTCTTCCGTCAATTCCAGTGTCGGTTCCGGTGAAACATCCGGAGTATTTTCAGGATCGGAGGTCGGTTCTCCTGTAGACTCCGGAGTCATGGTACTATCCGGATTTTCTTTCGTCTGTTCATCCAAAAAAGGATTATAGAAGGCGATATTGCACGAAAATACGCATGTAAATAGCAGAGTCAGCCATACGATTTTTTTTACGTTCACCACCAATCACGTCCTCTTTTCGGATGGCCCTATTCTTGAAACAATTTTCGTGTTTTTTTTCTTGTATAAAGCGGCTTTTTAGCTAAACGCCGTATCCCGTTATAAATATACTACCCGTATACATCATGATTCAAGAAAAAACATAGTTGCATCACCGGATATAAAAATATATCTTTTTATTACATCCTGATGAAACGGTTTTTTTGTCGCTATAATGTTTTAATGCGCTGAACAATATGCACGCCCGAGACGGGACCGCACATATTTCCATCAGCGTACACCCCTCTTTCTACCCCGTTTTCATGTATACCGGGCCCATAACACGAAGTTTTATCCGGACAGACGACTCCTGTGTTTTGCATTTCCCGGTGGAATATAACAGTGTATTTTATTTTGTTTCCGTTTCTATTCTCTCCACATCCTTGCATAATTTCCCCCGATTTCTTATGATTTATTGTATACATACCTTTTATGAATTCAGGAGGTGGGATACGATGAATTTATATACCCGGTTATCGGTATTTCTCTTATGTCTTGTGATGTCGTCTGTTGTTTCGAGCTGCGTGTCGAAACCGGTACAGGAAACACATACCGCGGTTCCCACGTCGACTCCGGTTCCTCAAAAAACCACCACGGGCGATGTTTCGACAAAGGCTCCCGAAACCCCGGCACTCGATATCACCCTCGAACCAAAAGGCGACAAATATCTCGGTAATATATGGTCCACCAGCGTCTCCGAAGATCCCCTGTTTTTACAATTATGGAACCAGGTTACCCCGGAAAACGCGGGGAAATGGGGTTCGGTCGAAGTAATTCAGGACACGATGAGGTGGCAGCTTCTCGACAATGCCTATAATTTCGCCAAAGCCAATAATTTCCCGTTTCGCCTTCACACCCTCGTCTGGGGCAATCAGCAGCCCGAATGGATTTCTTCATTATCCCCTACCGAACAGCTCGAAGAAATCGAGGAATGGATGGCCCTCCTTTCGGACCGGTACCCCGACATCGATTTTATCGATGTCGTGAACGAACCGCTCCACGCACCGCCGTCCTACAGAAACGCCCTCGGCGGAAGCGGGAAAACCGGCTGGGACTGGGTGATCTCATCGTTTGAATTGGCAAGGGAATATTTCCCGGGAGCCTCCCTTCATCTGAACGACTACAGTATCACGTCTTCGGAGGATGCGACGACGACATATATTAATGTCATCGAACTCCTCAAAAAACGCAATCTCATCGACGGCATCGGTCTGCAGGGGCATTTTCTCGAAAGAATTCCGGTCGCCACGATATCGAGGAACATGAATCGTCTTGCGGAAACCGGCCTTCCGGTCCATATAACGGAACTCGATATCGATCTCGGTAACGATTCGATTCAGGCAAAACGCCTGAAAGACATCTTTACTTTTTTCTGGGAACATGAAGCGGTAAAGGGAATCACAATCTGGGGATACAGAGAAAAAATGGTCTGGCGGAAATCCGCGTACCTGGTACGCGACGACGGCAGTGCGAGGGAATCTCTGAAATGGCTTTCAGCCTACCTGAAAGGGGAGGATTACGAGATTCCGCCGCCGGCAAAAGGAATGCGATACGGAAGCCCGGACGGCATTCGCATCGAAGCCGAATCATTCAATGACGCCAAAGGACTGGAAGCCGATAACGGCGTCATTACCGGCTGCGGGGCGGGAGACTGGGTTTTGTACGAAAAAGTGTTCCTCATGGCGGGATATTCCCGTTTACGGATATCGTATACAGGCGTATCCGAGGTACCCGGAAAGATACTGGTAAGACTCGATAAGCTCGAAGCGGATAACGCGGCCGCTATCGAAACAAAGTTCTCCGGCGGGCCGCAATCATTTATTGAGGGCGAGACGGCATGGAAAGGAGTGGAAGGGATGTTCGACGTTTATCTTGTATTCGAAGGGGCTGAGGATATCGGGAATATCGATTATCTGGAATTCTCTTTTTCAGAATGAGGGGGCACCACCCGATACGGATCAAACGGATCGTTTAGCCGCGTACCGGCTAAACAATCTGTTTTGCGGGGTAGACATACCGTACCGGCCGCATGTATACTCTCGTCGGCGGGGATAATAAAAATGATCGAAATCAGGAATTTCAGCAGATCTTTCGGCTCCTTTCGCGCGGTATCGGGAATAACACTGAACATAGAATCGGGTATGATTTTCGGACTGCTCGGCCCGAACGGCGCCGGAAAATCCACAACCGTGAAAACAATCACCGGGGCGATAAAACCGACGGAAGGCCGGATAATCGTCGACGGACTCGACATCACAAAGGATCCCGAGAAAGTAAAAAGCAGGATCGGATATGTTCCCGAGAACCCGGATGTTTTCCCCAATCTGACTGGGAGGGAATACCTCTTCCTCACCGGCCAATTGTATCACATCACGGGGGCGAATCTCAGGGCGAAAATCGAAGCCCTCCTTCGGCGGTTCGAACTAATCGACCGGGCCGACGAGCAGATTGCCTCCTACTCGAAGGGGATGACCCAGAAACTCGTCATAGCCTCCGCCATCATGCATAACCCCGCAAACCTCATTCTCGACGAACCGCTTTCCGGACTCGACGCGAAATCCGCAGCGATTCTCAAGGAGGTGATCCGCTCTTTCGCCCGTCAGGGAAGAACCGTTCTTTTTTCTTCACACGTGATCGACGTGGTCGAAAAACTCTGCGACGAAATAGCGATCATGAACGGGGGTACGATTCTCGCGACGGGAAAATCCGAAACGATCGTAAAGGAATCGGGATGTGAAAACCTCGAATCGGCCTTTATCAAACTGACCGGAGAAACCGATGTGACAAAAGAAGCTGAAATCATCGTCTCCTCCATACAGGAAGCGTAACCGGTGAATATCGATGTTTCGCAGGTTCTGACGATTATCCGGTATACTTTTCTTCAGGAAATCCGCCATAAAAAACGGATTACAAAAACGCCCTCATATGCTTCGATCATCACCCTGCTTCTCATGTACGGGTTTTCGGGGATGATGTGCGGGACCGTCTGTTCGAGGACGGCCGATCTCTATACCGCCGCCTTTATATCCTCGACCTTTTTTATGGTCCTCATCGCGAACTTCATTCTCCTCGAGTTTCCGACGCTTATTACCGGACCGCAGGATTTTATCTTTTATTCGACGAAACCGGTAAGCTCGACGACGTATTTTCTCAGCAAGATTGGGCTTCTCTTTCTTTTCAATATCCTCTTTTTTATCGCGTTTTCCGTTCCGTTCGGCGCCGTATTATTCGTTAACGGTATGTTCGGCGTTGATGAAACCGGTCTTTTCCTTTCGATCTTCGAAAGCGGGATTGTCATCAGCCTGATCATCGTTAACATCTACGGACTTGTTCTAAAAAAGATCCGGCTTTCGATAATACGGGCTGCGGCCGGAATCGTCAACATGATTCTTTTTTTCCTTATTTACGGCGGATATTTCATGATGGCTTCTTTTATCAGGAATATCTCGTTCATCTCGATCCCCCTTCTGCCGTGGTTCATATTGCTTCCGAACACGTGGGGTCCCGCACTCTATAAACTGTCATCCGGCCCGGCGGCAGTTTTTTCTTTTATCCTATCGATCGCCGTCATACCGCTGTTTTTTACCCTTTCCCGCACGATCATTTCCACCCGCTACGCGGAACGATTGTCCGAATTGTCTCATGTACCCGCTGTGAAAAAAGAATCGGCAAAGGCGTACCCGCTGTGGTTCTGGAAAAAATCTCCCGAAGGGGCGGCCGCGACCTTTATGATCAGACACAGCTTCAAATACGACGCCCAGTTCCGCATGGGCATTCTCGTCATTATTCCCGTTACCATTCTCTATTTTATCATCGTTATCTTTGTGAACTCAGCCACCCTCGTCAATCCCTTTTCACTCCGGGATATTTCCGAATTTGTCGAAACAATTCTCCTTTATGTGGCGATCGGTTTTTTTCCTTTTTATATAAAAACGGCGCTTCTCTACAGCATCCATGCGAAAGCCAGCTGGATTCTTTTCACGTCCCCCTACGACAGGGTCTCGCTGGTCGTTACCTTAAGAAATTTCGTTCTGATTTACTTTATCATTCCCTACCTGCTCGTTTTCATGACAACCTATATGTTATTCACCGGACTGGTCTGGGAAATAATCAAACACTTTCTGATCGTTTTTTTACTCGCGTTTGTCCAGACCGATATATTCATGCTGTTTTTCGCGGAACTTCCCTTTACGAGACTTCCACAGCGCGGCCGAAATATGCTGAGTATCCTGTTCCGTCTCATGTTCTCACTCATCCTTCCTTTTCCCATGATCGTCTTCGTCGCCTTTTTTTATCCGTCGCCCCTCTCCTTCTGGCTTCTTGCCGCCGGTCTGCTTATTATTTCGGGAATCCTCGATATCACCGGGAGAAAAAGGGCCAAAACAAAACTCCTGAAACAGGAATACCGTTATTGATATACTGCGGTAATGAAAGGCATCATTGAAAACATGAAGACAGCCGCGCCTCCCTCCCTTTCTCCCTTACCGGCTTATCACCATGACGGCGATATCGGCATAGTAATTGGGCCGTTCGCCGACCTCTTTCCCCTCTTCCGTATCGAACGCCTTTAAAAGACGGACGCGTATCCCGTTAAGCCGGCATAACTCCTTTACGTCGTCTATCGACATAAAACGCCTGTTCGGGGTATTATACCACTTGTACTTGAGCACGCCGGGGGATTCAGGTGCCCTCCCCTCATGGTAAAGCATACGCCTCAGTTTGTAATAAGCGAAGTTCGGTATGCTGATGATTCCCTTTTTTCCAACCCGGACGATGTCGCATAATAATCCTTCAATATCGTCGATTACCTGTAGTGTCTGTGACAGAACCACGATATCGTACTGACGGTCCGTGAACTGCCGGAGCTGGTTGTTCAAATCGGCATGGATGACATTGAGTCCCTTTCCCGCGCATGAAAGGATCGCCGATTCGTCTATTTCGACGCCCGAAAGCCGTTTGTGCCCCCTCTCTTTGAGCAGAGAAAGCAACTCCCCCCTTCCGCATCCGAGATCCAGCACGCTGCTTTGTTCGGGAATAAGACCGATGATCATCTCGTAATCGATACGTCCGGATGTAAAAATATTGTTCGAAGCGATATCGGTCACCGAAGTCATATTTCCTTTTTTCTGCCCGCTCCCGCGAGAAGGTTTTCCTTTTTCCTGCCCGCCGATATCGAGATTGTCGAGGAAAAAGCGTATCATTTCACCGTATGTATCGATATTGTTTTTAAGCAGAAAGGCGTCATGGCCGCATGAACTTGTTACATGACAGTAGCTTACTTCCTTTCCCCGTGAAATCAGCGAATCGACGATGAGCCGCGACTGGTCTTCAGGAAAAAGCCAGTCACTCGAAAAACTCATCACGAGCCACTTTCCTGCGGCTTTCCCGAACGCCGATCCGATACTTTCGATATCGACCCCGATTGAAAACATGTCCATGGCGAGGGTAAGGAATATATAACTCAAGGCATCGAATCGTTCGACGAATTTGTCTCCCTGGTATCCCAGATACGAACCCACGGAAAAACGCGATTCGAATCGTGTAACCACTTCTTTCGGCCTGTTTCTGTCCGCTTCGAACTTTTCCTGCATTGATTCTCTCGAAAGGTAGGTGATATGCCCGATCATTCTCGCGATCGCAAGACCGACATCGGGGGCCGTCCCCGCTTCCGTATACATCCCGTTCCTGAAGTTCGGATCGTGCATGATCGCGTTGCGGCCGACGATATCGAACGCCAGTGCCTGACTCGTCAGCCGGGGGGATGTCGCTATCGCGATCGCGCCCCCGAAACTATCGGGATATTGCCGGGCCCAACTCAACACGAGGTGTCCCCCCATCGATCCGCCGATGACGGCAAGAAGCTTCCCGACCCCGAGATATTCAATGAGACGGTATTGAACCGCGGTCATATCGTCAATCGTAATGACCGGAAAATCAATGCCGTAACGCTGACCGGTTAGCGGATTGATACTGTTTGGGCCCGTCGTTCCACGGCACCCGCCGAGGACATTCGCGCAGATCACGAAGTATTTCTCAGTATCCACCGGCTTCCCCGGCCCCACCGCGATTTCCCACCATCCCGGATCGTCCGTTTCATCATGAGATGCAACATGGGAATCACCGCTTAACGCATGGAATATCAAAACGGCGTTGCTTTTCTCCCTGTTCAAGGCGCCGTACGTTTCGTAAAAGACCGATATGTTTTCAAGCACGCCGCCTTTTTCAAGTGAGACTGGTTTTCCGAGGTGAAAGGTGCGTCCGTATTCGAGCGGACGGGCCGCCCTGAGGTCATCACTGCTTTCGATCCCGCTTTTTCCCATTCAGTTACTCCCCGCCTGTCTGTGGCAACAACCACGCACACCCGCGCACGGCGCTATCCCTTGAGACCATGCTCGATATCACCGATTATGTCATCCGGATGTTCGATCCCGATCGAAAGGCGAATCAGGCCCGGCGAGAGACCGGCCAGCTTCTGTTGTTTCTCCGTCAGCTGGGAATGCGTGGTGCTTGCCGGATGAAGCGCGAGCGTTTTCGCATCACCAACGTTTGCCAGGTGCGAAATAAGTTCGAGCCGGTCGATAAACCTCTCACCGGCTTCCCGTCCCCCTTTGTGCCCGAATACGACCATTCCGCCGAATCCGCGGGTGAAATATTTTTTCGCGACCGGATACGCGGGGTCGGATTCCAGGCCCGGGTACCTCACCCATGCGACCCCGGGATGGCCTGAAAGATATTTCGCTACCGCGAGTGCGTTCGAACAATGACGGGCCATTCTCAATGGGAGTGTCTCGATCCCCTGGAGGAACATCCATGCGTTGTCCGGCGATAGACACGCTCCGAGATTTCGGAGCGCGACGACCCTCATTCTGACGATATAGGCGAGGTGATTGCTTTCGCCGAGATCATGTGCCCACCGCATTCCGTGGTAACTTTCATCCGGTTCGTTAATCAATGGGAAACGGCCGTTTTCCGCCCAGGGGAATTTTCCCGAATCCACGACAATGCCTCCGATCGCCGTCCCGTGGCCGCCCAGCCACTTTGTCAGCGAATGAACGACGATATCGGCGCCATGAGAAATAGGCCGCGCGCAATACGGCGTTGTGAACGTCGAATCGACGATCAGGGGAATGCCCGCTTCGTGCGCGATACCGGACACTTCACTGATATCTGTCACATCCAGCACCGGGTTCCCGATGGTTTCGCAAAAAAGCGCCCGTGTTTTGCCGTTTATCGCCTGTTTGAAATTTTCCGGGTCGCGCGGGTCGACAAATCTGACGGTTATACCGAACTTCGGGAGAATATCATTGAACATGGTAAACGTGCCGCCGTAGAGATTGTTCGCCGAAACGATCTCGTCGCCCGAAACACATATATTGATGACGGAATAAAATATCGCGGATGTGCCCGAAGCGACGGCAAGCGCGGCGCCGCCCCCTTCGAGAAGGGCGATCCGCTTCTCGAGGACATCCTGGGTGGGATTCATGATTCTTGTATAAATATTTCCCGGTTCCCTGAGCGCGAAAAGGTCGGCCGCATGGCTGGTATCCCTGAACAGATACGATGTCGTTCTGTGTACGGGTACCGCCCTGCTTAATGTCGAAGGATCCGGAACATGGCCCCCATGAAGGGCGAGTGTTTCAAAATGATATTTTTCGTTTTTCATTCTTTTTCCTTTCCCGTCAACGCTTACCATACCGAAAGATAACGTTCTCCCGTGTCCGGCAGGATGACGACGATAAGTTTGCCCGCATTTTCTTTTTTCTCGGCCACACTGAGCGCCGCTTGTACCGCAGCGCCGCCCGAAACACCGGACAGGATTCCTTCTTCCTTAGCGAGACGCCCCGACATGGCGATTGCCTCCTCACCGGTCACTGTCAGAACCTCATCGATTATATTCCTGTTGAGATTATCGGGAACGAATCCGGCGCCGATTCCCTGAATACGGTGTGACCCCGGACTACCGCCCGATAACACCGGCGATTCCGCGGGTTCGACCGCGACTATTCTTACCCCCGGTTTTTTTTTCTTGAGTACTTCACCGACTCCGGTAATCGTCCCTCCGGTGCCGACCCCGGCGACAAATATATCGACCGTACCGTCCGTGTCGTCCCAGATCTCGATCGCCGTTGTCTTTCGGTGAATTTCAGGATTCGAGCTGTTTTTGAACTGCTGCGGCATAAATGATTTCGCGTATAACGTTAAAATTTCTTCCGCCTTCCGGATCGCCCCCCCCATCCCTTCTTCCGCCGGGGTAAGTGACAGTTCCGCCCCGAGATGGGTGAGTATCTTTCTTCGTTCAAGAGACATGCTCTCCGGCATAGTAAGAATCAGCCTGTAGCCGCGCTGCGCGCAGGTAAATGCAAGGCCGATACCGGTATTTCCGCTTGTGGGTTCGATAATTACCGTCTCTTTGTCGATGAGCCCTGCGGCTTCGGCATCCTCGATCATTGCCACACCGATTCTGTCCTTTATACTCGAACAGGGATTGAAAAACTCACATTTACAGACAATGACGGCGCCGGATTCCCTGCCGATTGCAGAAAGCTTTACCAGCGGGGTATGTCCCGTGAGTTTCGTCATATTTTCAGCTATCTTCATGCCTTTCCTCCTTTTCCTTCCGCAATATCAAACGATAATGTTCTTCCGCTTTCCGGACTATATCTGAAAGTCGATCGCGGCATCTTCCTTCTGCTTTTGTGCCTTGTCCACAAGATCGGCCAGGCTGATCGAGCGAAGCAGTCCCGAAATTTCAGCGGATAGCATACCCCATACATCCCGTGTGACACAATATCCGATCCGGTGACAGATCGGGGGATCCTCAACGCATTCGACGAGTGATGTATCGCCTTCAAGAACCCTTACTATCTCCTCAACGGTAATTTCTTTCGGGGATCTGGAAAGTGAATAGCCTCCGTTTACTCCCCTGCTCGACTGTATTATACCGGCACCCTTTAAGGGAATTGCTATTTGACTCAGGAATTTCCTTGAAATCTCTTCTTTCCTGGCGATGTCACTAAGCTGCACTGGTCTTCCCTCTTCATTGAGGGCAAGTTCGAACATGAATCGCAGCCCGTATCGTGTCCGTTTGGAAAGTCTCATTGAAAACCGCCTTTCATTATTGTATCATAATGTTAATCACTACTATTTCAATCGTCTTTATAATATTTAATATATTCCAAACCGAATGTCAAGTCCGATACCGTGATTTACAAACAAAAAAACCCAATCAGCGGTATCGCGGTTAAGGCGCCATGATTTTATTCTTTACAAACCGGCTTTTCCAAGCTAATCTGTTCTAACGTAATGAAGTGCTAAAAAGTTTTTTCTTTTGTTAGTAAACTCATATCATTCATTTATTATCATCTATATAACCAAAGGAGAGACAGTATGAAAAAAAATCGCATGATCGTTATCGCGGGTATATTGTGCACCTTTCTCTGTATCAATTGCGCCGAACCGGATTCGATTTTACCCCCGGTACCTTTTATATCGATGTGAAACAGAATATCTCCGATAGGGATTTCGCAGCCGGTCCCGGCTCCGGATTCCGCATCGATCCGTGGGGATACTCATGGGACGCGACGGTCAGGGCTCAGACCACCTGGGAAAACGCGGACGCGATCTGTAAAAGCAAAGGCGGCAGGCTGCCGACGATAACCGAACTCTACAGAAACTGCCACAATAACCCGAACGGATTCGGCGGATCGATCAGCTCGCCGGATGAAAGTTATTATTTATGGACAATGATCGGTTTCAGTCCGGACAATATGGTCGCGGTGAGGCTGAGTGACGGGAATGGCACCAACTATACAAAGACGAGTTCGTGCTATTTCCGCTGCGTCTGGCCGGACAAGGAATACGACACCTTCAGGAAAAGCTATGTGTACGGACCCCCTGGTGAGGACGGATTCCGGGTCGCCATGAACGGGAACCGCTTTGCCATGGATACCTTCGACAGGCCGGAGGTGACCTACAATTCGGCGGTCCGTGAAGCGGCCTTCTACCACGCATTCATTCCCCCCGAGTCCGTTTTCACTTCCACGATCAGGGACGGTCTGCCGAACGGATCTGGCAATTTCATCTGGACTTCGGACAGGGCTCGCTATGACCAGCAGGAAGTCGTCGGATGGACGGGAACGTATGATCCTGAAACGTCGTCCTATGCCGACCAGTGGAGCACGGATGCCTCCGACCAGACGCAGCGGTACGGCACCGTTCAGCTGCCGTACCGCTGCGTCTGGACGAACGAGGTGCGGATACGCTGAGAGCTTTTTTAGTTTTCTTGAGGTTTTTATATACATCTGGTTGTATATATAGACAGCCCCGTGGATAAATTCGATTAATGTGCACGCCCGTACGTGAAATCCCCTTCGTGCGTGCCTCTTTGAATGCCGCATGATATCCCCCGGTGTATTAGTAAAACGATGATGGACTATCATTTCAACATCACACCGTCCCAGCGGTGAGACGAGTGAGGTGCATGATACCGGTAACATCCAGCCGCTTCCACTTGAAAGCCGATCCAAAAAGACCTACATTTAAATATATGAGAAAAATAACCTTTTATTCTACCGCCGCCCTCATCCTTGCATCCGTCATTCTTTTCTCCGGCGCTTCCGGCGGAAAAACTTCCCGTGAGGCAGTTTCCGCGAGGGTCATCGGGATTTCAGCCGATGACAAAGAGTTGACGATCAACAGGGGATCTGCTGATAATATAGAAGAAGGGCTCGAATGTGTCATACGGTACAACAGGGGAGACGGGTATGCGCAGATCGAATGGGATATTGACATTGCCCGCGGGACAATAAAAAAAACGTTCCCCGACACATCGTCTGTAGCGGTAACCATGATGATCGATACGGTTCTTGTCGGTGATTATTGCGAAGTACAGGCCGATATCCCCTCATCGCTCGTCAGCGAAGACCTTGGTAGAATCGCGTTATTCGATATTTCCTTCCTGGACTACTATAACGGTGAACCCTTTTTTCTCCTGAAAGATCTTATCGATGATCCGTCAAAAACCAATTTCGACCACATCTACCGCCTTTTGCTCGATGAGGTTCACCGTTTCTCCGATGATGTCGATGTATGGTCTGACGGTAAAATTGTAAAAGGCGGTATTTTTGACGGTCTTTCCTGGGGAGAGGCCTTTACAAAAACAACCATTGATGAAATCAAAAACTATATCGAGTATGTCAGTTATTATCCGGGCGATTATATCAATTACGACTGGACATTTATCGAAACCTACTCGACATGGGTGATCAACCAGACCCGTTCCGGGGAACCTGAAAAAAAACGAATCCTGGCCTCCCCCTATGCCGATCGCGGCGATCGTCTTGTCAAAAAAGGCGAATATCAAAAAGCGGTCGAGGCCTACAAAAAAGCCCTTGATATATTGCCTGATTTTACCCGAGCGGTAAAAGGTGTCGATCGTATCAACAGTATGCTGAAGCACAAAAAAATGCTTCAGGAAGACCCGCGGGATGTTATCGCAAAATTCGAACTCGGTAATGAGTACTACGAGATCGACCTGTATAAAGAAGCATTGACCGAATACACCGGGGCGCGTGAACTCGGATACGATACATTCGACCTCAATAAATATATCGGTTATACATATACGGCAATGGGACGATACGGCGAAGCACGGAAGGTTTTTGAAGATCTTCTCGTGCGGGATCCCGATAATAAAAATATTACAATGTGGCTTACCTATACGAAGGCACGCGAGGAACAGAAAGGAACGCCCCGGGGCGAAGCCTATATAACAACCGGTAATCTGTGGTACGAATGGGAAGACTACGATGAGGCTATTTCAGAATATAAAAAGGCCCTCGAACTGGAACCGGACAACGAAAAAGTATGGAAACTCATCATCGCAACGACAAAGCGACGTAAAGCATATCAGTACCAGAAATGGGCGCTTGACTATTGGGAAAGCGGAGATTTCGAACAGGCAAAAACCTGGTGGCGTAATGCCGTTTCTTTGTGCACTGAAATACATGATAATGCCGGCAGGATCGATATTCTGGATGAAATGGCGGATAAAATGTTCGATTGGAATTTCTATGACAGCGCGATCGATATCTACACTCAAATTCTCGATATCGATTCAGGTCATTATGACAGCTATATCAGCCTGAGCAATTGTTACAAAGAAAAAAAAGATTATACAAAGGCGCTCGATTGGGTCGAAAAAGGCATTACGATAAATCCGGAAGACGGGTGGGGTTACAATATACGGGGGTATATATATCTGAAACGCTCTTTGATCGATAAAGCGATCGAAAGCTTTTTGAAAGCGGTCGACTGCGACCCCGACTATAAATATCCCCTTCGAAATCTTGGTACCGCGTATGCCATCAAAGGCGATTACAGTGAGTCCCGGAAGTATCTCCGCCAGAGTCTCGAGATCGACAAGGATTACTGGGAAGCACGTAACGACCTTATCGATATTGAATGTCTGCTTGAAACAAAACAGCTTCTGGATATGAACAGCAATAATGTCGGGGCGCGGCTTCGACTCGGACGAGCGCTTTATGGGCTCGAAGATTACGGGCAGTCGATTATTGAACTGAACAGGGTCATCAAGTTGAAACGAAACGATCCCGTCGCCCTCGCCTATCTTGGATATTCGTACTGTCGCCTTGGCAAATACGAACAGGCAAAAACGTATATCGAAAAGGCTTTCGGGATCAGAAAAAACTACAACCTGAACGCATGGATTGCCTACATCGACGCACAAATACTGCTTGAAAAGAATCCGGATGATCCTGCGGTATATCGTAAACTCGGTGAAAACGATCTTTACTGGGAGTATTTCGATGACGCGCTTACCGACTTTGAAAGGGCGGTTCAAAAGGGAGCCGATCCTGATTCGGTTTTCAAACTCATGGAAACGGCCCGCAAGGGGAAAGAAGCGAAACACCTTTACTCTATTTCAGGCGATTTCTACAACCGCGCCGAATACGAACATTCACTTGAATACGCACAACTGGCCCGTTCTGCCTACAGGGAAGTTGGCGCGAAAGAAGGAGAAATATGGTGTCTCCTTCGTATGGGATGGTGCCATGCGAATATGTTCAACCATACCGACGCACTCTCCTGCTACAAGCAGGCGGGCATCCTGGCCGATGAGGCGGGCAACGAGACGCTTGTAGCACATTATCTATCATCGTTAGGTGATTATTATAAAAGTATCGGTGATTTCGATAATACGATGGATTACAAACAACGGGCTCAAGAGATTTATCATTCGAATAATGATCTTTCAAATGAAGCGGCCATGACCCTTGTCCCACTCGGCAGTACTTTTGGCCTTCTCGGGGAAACCGAACTCATGTTCGAGTATTACGAGCGGGCGCTTTCGATCCATCAGAAAATAATGAACTCAAGCGGCGAAGCAACGACACTGAGCGAAATAGGGAGTGCCTATGTCGACAGCGGCGATTACTCGAAAGGCCTCGATTTCAAGCTGAAAGCGCTCACGAAAGCAAGAGCAGATGACGATCACGTGAATGAACTCTGGTCGTACCGTGGGATAGGTGATATTTATTTTGATCTCGGCGATGGTGACAACGCACTCAAGGCTTTCAGACACTTTCTGGATACAGCGACGGCCCTCGGAAACAAATCCGAACGTTCGGTTGCATTGAATGATATCGGCAGGGTACACCTCGAGTTTACCAAAGACTACAACAAGGCACTCGAATGTTTTACCGAATCACTTACCATTGCGAGACTTATCGGCTATACGCTCCTTGACGGCGTGGCGACCTCCAATATCGGTGTCACTTACTCACGGCAACATGATTACAAACGTGCGTTGGCCTTTCACGACGAAGGGCTCGCTATTGTTCGCTCTTTGAACAATAAATATACGGAAATGCAAGGGCTTAATGAGAAGGGTGAAACATTACAGAAAATGAAACGATACGACGATGCGCTTGCCTGTCATCTTTCAGCGATAGAAATAGCCACCTCCCTTGGAAATAATTCCGAGAAATGGAAATATCAGCTGAATGCCGGTATCGATTATGAATCGAAAAAGAACAGCGGGAAAGCGATTGAATATTACCTTGCCGCCGTCGACACTCTTTCCGCCATAAAAAACAGGATAACGAGTGATACTCAAAAAAAGGGTTTTTCCGAACAGGAACGTCAGATTAATGTCTATAAACGGCTTATCGAAGCCCTTATCAAGGGGGACAGGCAGGAGGAAGCGTTCAAGTATATCGAAGAAAGTAAATCCAAGATCATCAAGGATGCGTTCGGTGAAGTAAAGCCGAAAGCTTTCGACGCGACTCTCAAGGAGACGCTGGTCAATGTCGACAAATACGAGAAAAAGAAAGATGCTATCGAAAAAAAGCTTCAGGAGGAAAAGGGAAAACCGGTCGAAGAACAGGACAAGGTAAAAATACGGATACTAAGCAACACACTTGCCACAACAGAAGGGGAGTTCAATCAATGGATGCTAAAATTAAAGGTTCAAAACAGAAAAATGTATGATGCCCTTACAATCACTCCGACAACACTAGCCGATATTCAGAAGGATATACCCGCAGGCAGCCTGATTCTTGAATATTTTATTTCGGATAATGGTCTTTATATTTTTTGCATCGGAAAGGATTACTTTTTTGCAAAATCCGTCGAGATCGAAACTGCCGTACTGGAACGCTCCGTACTGGATTACTTGCGATTATGTCAGAAACCTCACTCTCCCCGGATGAACGATCTTGTCAAAGAAGGGAAAAAATTATACACCGTCCTGATCAAACCCGTCGAGAAAGAAATGGAAATGTTCGAAAACATAGTGATCGTTCCCTTCGGTATTCTCTATTACCTCCCCTTTCATGCCCTCATCACCGATGAATGTACAGATCCCCATTATCTCGTCGAAACGAAAAGAGTTTCATACACGACTTCCGCGACGTTCACCGATATGCTTAAAGCAGACAAAAGGAAATTAAAGAATATTCTCGCGCTCGGTAATCCCGACGGCAGTCTCCCTGCTGCATCGAAAGAAATAGAAATGCTTAAAAAAGAAGTATTTACGACAAACGCGGTTATTTTGACGAAATCGGAAGCGACAAAAGAAAAATTTTTCATGTACGCCAAAAATTACGACATCATTCATCTCGCCACTCATGGGGTTATTCTCAATAATCCCCTCGAATCGTATCTTCTTTTTGCCGGGAAAACAAATGAAGAAAAAAGACTGACATTGCTCGAAGTTGCCGGATACACGGCACTTCGAGAAAAAACCGGTCTTGTATTTCTTTCCGCCTGTCAGACCGCGATGGATACATCGGGGGGAAACGGGTCCGAGCTGTTATCCTTGGCGGAAGCTTTCGCCATGGCCGGTCCGCCGACACTTATCGCCACACTCTGGGAAGTCGATGATGTATCGACAAGTGAATTTGTCATATCATTTTATAGGGAACTCAATGACGTTGATAACGATAAACTCGACGCGTTACGGACGGCTCAGCTTATGCTGCTACGCGACAAACGCTACTCACACCCATTCTATTGGGCCCCGTTCATCATGATTGGAAACTGGCGCTAGGAGCGTGTTTTGCCATTTCTCAGGTTTTTAATCAGCCATCGAAAAAGCCGTTTGAAAAAATTGATAATCCGCTGAATTATATTCGGATTCCTCAGCCTGTGCAGGGTGTTAATGCCGTCTGAAATTTCATCTGTCGAAAGATTTCTCCGTTGTATATTCTCTTCGAGTTCGATCTCGATCTTATCGATCTCATTCTCACTGTCGGTGACAATGACTTCTATTGTCCGTAAACCCAGTCGTTTTACCGCCTCGAGCCTTCTGTGCCCTGCAATCAATATATAGTCCGGATCGACGATGATCGGACTCAATTGTCCGTATTTTTTAATACTTGCTACAAGCGGAGAGAGGTCACCCAGATCTTTTCGTATTCGTTTTTTAATTTTTATTGCATCAACAGGAAGTTGCATACCGATACAATCCTTTCATCGCAGGATAATTGCCTGACGCCGGTTTCTACTCATCAAGCAGAGGGTTATTCTGAAAAATATCAACTTCATCTTCCTCATCATAATCGATGTAATTCCCGCTTTCAGCATCCTCCGGTTCCGGTGTAACCCCTGATACCGTTTCTCCTTCCGTATCCTCTGCAAGACTTTTTTCGAATTCAGACATACTTATTTCCTGTGGATCATCATAATAAAGTGCGTCATGTAATTTCGATTTTATTTTAGCCCGCCGTTCGCTTTCAGTCCGATGGAGATCGCAGTACGTCTTTGGCTCGGTTCCTTTTTTAAACAACTCGAGTCTCGTCTCATTTTTACAATATCCTTCGAGGTCCGGTAACAATCCCGATTTCGCGCATATTTCAACCTCGATTAATCCCGTTTCAGGTTTTTTAAATTCTTCCACAGGGAGGTTGTTGTGAAGCCGATACATGAACTCTCCCCATACAGGCCCGGCAATCGCGGCCCCGTTCAGATCGACACCCAGCGAATTGCCCGGCGTATCGAATCCGAACCATACGGACGTCGTAATCTGTGGTGTAAACCCTACTGCCCAGGCATCCGACCAGTTCTGTGTCGTCCCCGTCTTTCCTGCAATCGGCCTGTCCTTGAATTTCCTTGCCTGTCCCGCAAGGGTTCCGTAACTGACGACACTCTTCATCATATCTGTCATAATATAGGCTGTCTGCTGACTCATGATCCTCAACGCGTTTCCGCCCTGTTTTTGCCGTGCACGTAATTCCTTCTCCGGCTCCCTGATTTTCTTGCCGTGACGGTCTTCGATAAACCGGATACCGATCGGTTCGACCGCCATCCCTTCATTCGGAAACGTCGCATATGCCCGTGCCATCTGCAGGGGAGACACTTCGGCAATTCCAAGCCCGAGCGGATATTTTCTCGGGAAATTACTCTCTATTTCCCTTTTATCCTTTATTCCCAGCATCTTGCTCGCGTTTGCTATCGCCCTGTCGAATCCGACACGGCTCAAGACCTTGAGAGAAGGAACATTGAGTGACTTGGCCAGGGCATATCTTGCCAATACCCTTCCGTACCACCGGCCTTTATAATTGAGCGGCGTATACGGCGTCCCATCGTCATTCCAGAATATCACCGGCGCGTCGACGATCATTGATGCCGGCGTTAATACCCCGTCCTCTATCGCGGCCGAATAATAAAGCGGCTTGAATGCTGAACCGGGCTGAACTTTTGCATCGACGGCCCTGTTGAACCAGTTCGTCCTGCTTGAGAGGCTGCTTCCGCCGACCATTGCTAAAATATGTCCCGTTCGTGAATCGATACAGACAAGCGCACCTTCAACCTCTGTCTTTTTCACAATTTTCTTTTCTTTTTCATGGATAGAATCGGCACACATTTTTAAATCATCGTCCCCGAACATTGTCGACATTAAATCGACCAGAGGGTTAAGATGTTCCCGGTAATATTGGATTGCCCGCTGCCGTTCCTTTTGTCCTGCCGTGCGAATATCCCTTATATTAAATGTAAGCGAAAGCAGGTCGATAATCGGTAGAAATACTTTATCACCATATTGCAGCCGTGTATTTTTTACATTCTCGTACTTTTTATTGACATTTTCAATTGATCTGACCATGATTTCGCGTGCCAGTTCCTGATATTCGAGATTAAGGGTCGTATAGACCTTGAGCCCCCCTTTATAAATGGCATCGGCATTGAATCCGAGTTCTTCGAGTTGTGAAAATATATACCAGCTGAACCATGGAGCGTTATCCGTCCGGAACTCATACATTCCGCCGCCGGCGCGTGTGTAATCATAACTCGCCCAATATTCCCTGTAGGATTTGTCCGCTTCTTCTTCCGTTGTATATCCGAGTGCCACCATCTGTTCGAGAATTTCCTGCTGCCTTTTTCTGGCGGTATCCGGATTCTGAAAGGGAGAATATTTTGTGGGTGCCGCGATAAGATTTGCCAGAATAACGGATTCTGCGAGGGTTATCTCACGAGCGGAATGGCCGAAATAATACAGGGAAGCGGCTTCAACACCATTCGTACCACCTCCGAAAGGGACTTCATTGATATAAAACTCGAGTATTTCATTTTTTGTATATTGGCGTTCGAGCTGGAAAGCGTACCATAACTCGACCAGTTTTCTACTCAGGGTGAACTCGGTTCGGTCACAGTACCGGTTTTTTGCGACCTGCTGTGTAATCGTGCTTCCTCCTCCGGCATACTGACCTATCATCAAATGAAAAGCGGCACTTATGATTCTTTTTATGTTGAAACCGGGATGACTATAAAAATCCTGATCTTCTCTTGTGAGAATGGCATGTACGAGATGATCGGGTATGACGTCAAGGGAGACGATCTCCCGTCGTTCATCGGTATAAAATTCCGATATAAGCTCTCCATTAATATCAAAAATCTGCGTGGGTAAGGCCGATTTTGTCGGATCAAGTTCTTCAAGATTGACGCTGTGCATGACGGCAAGAGAAAGTCCCAACAGCACCCCAAAGACAACGGCTAAAACAAAAATAATTCCCAACAGTATATCGACAACAAGTTTTTTTCGACGTGGAAATGACATGTATAACATTAAAACGGGATATAAAAATTGTCAATACTATTTACCGCAATTCTCGTGACGATCCGTACCGTTGCTTCCTCCTTGGGGTAAAAATCCCGTACAGGCGTCTTTTTCCGAGAAATCCTATTGTTTTTTAAAATTCGTGTATTTTTTAATTATTTTCGACATTTTGATTGCTTTATCGTCGATAGAGATCTTTACATAAAAAAAACAGGCCGACTCTTGAAAGAGCCGACCTATTCCTCAAAATGCCGGTGTAATATAGTAACTGGGAGGGGAACTATATAGGTCACCGACATTGATATTATCGACTTCGACCGTATAAAAAATTAGTTTTCCTTTATTATTATATCAAAAATCAGCGATATAATATACCTTTTTCCGCTTATTACATCAATCTTTTTTGTTATTGTCTGACTACCTATTTTTATTAGAATCGTATGAGGGCCTTCTTCAATCGCCATTTCCTCACCTGAGGTGATATTTAGTTTTTCTCCATCCAGGAAAAGCGATGCTCCTTCGATCGCATCGACAATAAGAATAGGTTTACTACGCTTTAGTATGATTTCTATCCGTGTTGTTTTTCCCGCTTCTATCGAAAAACTGGTATTTTCTTCCGTAAACGTTTCGGATCTCACCTTAAGAGAATGGAGACCTTCAGGAAAAATGTAAGAGTTTTGTGTTCCGTCAAGGAGAACATCATCGATATAGATATCATATAATCGTGATTCCAAACCGGCAGGTTTTTTGATTGAAAGCTCCAAAATACCCTTTTTATCGAGTTCCGGTTCGATATTAAAATAAAAATCCTTTTCAAGGACAGAATCCGGAACACCCTTGGCGACAGGTTGAATCGAGATGAGAATCGGAAAGCGGTCGAACGGTATCGGGACCGAAAGGACGAATTTATCGGGTTGTCGATATCCGGAATTACCTCCATTTTCGCCCACCGGTATTATCACATAGAGTTTATTGAGTACGGGAAGGACATTAAAAAACACCCGTTTCCCGCTGAACTCGACAATGCCCGTATCCGGATCGGGAGAAATCGAATGATATAATTCCAGGGCGAAACAGTCCGAATACCGTTTAAGCAGATCACTCATGTTGATTTGAAGCTGAAGTCCCTTAAGAAACCTTTTATTTTCACCAAGAGAGACAAAAATGAGACCTCCCGCTTTGACTTCCGCCTGTTTTCTGTAACCGGCCTCCCCTTCGATAACGATATGATCGATAATCGGACCCCTGATAGTCTCCGAAAAAGCGGTTACGGTAAACAAGGCCACCCATATGATTGTGAGTACAGTATTATAAAAATATCTCATTGTCATAAACCCGGTTAATCAAAAAAAGTAGCGGGATCTTGCGCTTTCCCGTTCCTTCTTATTTCAAAATGAAGATGAGGTCCGGTCGAACGTCCCGTTGTACCGACTTTTCCGATAATCATTCCCGAATACACCTCCTGCAATAATGTTACACAAATTTCCTTTAAATGTCCATAAAAAGATTGATACCCTCCCGGATGTGAAATCAGAATATAGTTGCCATATATCTCACTATATCCCGTTTCTATTATTTTTCCATCACGTGCCGCATAGACATCCGAACCTGCCTTTGCCCCTATATCGATGCCATTATGGACTTCCGGATGACCGGAAAAAGGATTTTTTCTGTTTCCGAAAGCAGAGGTGACTTTTCCCGTCCTGACGGGGAAGCGGAAAAGAATCTGGAGAAAATATGCACGCTCGACCGGATGGAATCTGCTTCCTGGAAAAAAATAAAATTTCTGCATTTTCTCTCTGATTTTTGCCATTACAATGACGCCATTACCCGATCCGGCGCCGCCCTGAAGTCTGAAGCTGTGCATTATCTGTTCAAGGTCGGATTCGGGATCATCGGGAACAAATATTCCGGGGGTATTCGGAATGATGATCATCCCGACATCTCGAAAAAAAGATGTATTTCCGATTCTGTTCAATGTCGCAAGTGTTTCGTATGGAATATTAACCTTAGCGGACACCGAAAACAGGTCATCCTTCGTTTCAATTGAATACGTAAAAAAAGTGAGTGGCGGCCTTCCTTTCTCTTTTCCGGAGTAGAGACTCCGGTAATATGCGCTTATATCATCCTGAAGCTGTTTGTAAAGTATGTCCGAATTGGATAACGATGTAAGTTCGGGATAATCGGCATACATATCCCGTATAAAGAACAGGTTCAAGAGGAAATATATTATGAGTCTATGCTTCCTTTTCACGGGTCTTTTCGAGAAAATATTTCTTAAAATTCTTCTGTTTTTCATAAACAAGATTGCCAAAGATGAGAAAATAAACGATCCCTACGGGTATTCCCAGCCATAACAGATTTCTGCTTATACAAACAGAGACTGCATAGACAAGACCGCAAAAAGCAATAAATATAATAATTTTTGCCATTCCGGGAAATATCAGTTCGGTTTTTTTCTTAATTAATGTCAGAAAAAAAAGAAACTCAAACGATAATAGTACGGCGATAATATTGATTTCCACCGCTTCATTCATATAGAGGGCAAGTATCATAACAAATTCGACAAGAAGGGCGAAAAACATCCCTATTTTCTTCCAATGCTTTCCTTTCGATATCTTCCATATCAAAAGGAAAAGCGCGATTACCAAGAACAATACAATGACAAATATCGTATAACTCATCGTAAAGGAGGTTGAAAAAAACCAGAAAGGGACAACGATGATAATACTTGTTACCAATAATATTAAAACGAGCAATAATGAAAAAAACAGATTTTTAAAAACATGAGCATACCCGTATCCAATACGGTTTATAGTCGTGAGTATTTTTTGTCTTGACGTATTCATTGTGCAGACTCTTTCTGTAATACAGACTCTTTCTGTAATTCTCTGTATTCATCCGCTTTTTCGGAACCGTCTATTTTCTCCGAAAGTGGAATGAGATATTCGAGGAGTGTCTGTAATTCCCGCTCGATTGTAAAGTTGGGATAAATTACTTTGAGTGATTGATAAATAAAAAGACTTTGCTTGAAAAAGCGGTACGCTTCTTCTTCATTTTCAGCCCTCAGGTTGATAATTCCCAACGCATAATAATCCTTTGCGATACCAAGGGAATTTTCCACTTTTTTATCAAGCGATAAAGCCTTTTCAGCCGAATCCAAAGCTTTTTTAATATCGCCCTTTTCCAGATGCAGTGATGCGATCATGTATTGGTTCGATGCCGCTTCCTCGTACAGTTTCTTT
Organism: Spirochaetales bacterium; assembly: GCA_016930085.1. Classification (NCBI taxonomy): domain Bacteria; kingdom Pseudomonadati; phylum Spirochaetota; class Spirochaetia; order Spirochaetales; species Spirochaetales bacterium. The sequence continues at coordinate 9,076 of JAFGHO010000065.1, read as the reverse complement.
TCCGTGTTTATTGTAAGTGCTTTTTTAAAATAGGAAAAAGCCGTATCGAAATCGTCAAGGCGTTTATAGACTGTTCCCATATTATGGTAAATGACTGCGATTTCCGATCGAGGTATTTTATTTTTATAGGTAAGTGCCTCTTCGAAATGCGCGAGTGACTCGTTAAATTGCCTGGTTCTGAAATAAAGTTCTCCGAGGTTATTCAGTGTCTGTGCTATCAGATCGGCCGTCCCGAGTCTCCTGGCTATTTCGAGTGCATTGCTGAAATTTTCTTCCGCACTTTCCATATCGCCAATCGCGCTGTACACCTTTCCTATCGAGTTATACGAGCTTATCATCCCTTTCTCATTAAAAACCGCTCCATTATAGGCAAGCGAAAGGTTAAAAAAATCAAGCGACCGATCATAGATTCCCTGGTTATAATAATCGTTACCATACCGGGCATATTCGGCGGCCCTGTTCTTTTTTTCAACCTCCCCTTCTTTTTTTTCCGGTGCGCTTGAACACCCATGCATCATCACCGTGCAGACGATCACGAAAACGATTATATTGAGGCATTTCTTCATGAAGGATTTTATTTTTATTTCAAAGCATGCAGTCGTTACCGCCGGCTTATTTGTCGTGTCATTGTTATTGAATTTCATCTTCCTTCCCGTTTTCACATCGTTTCATATAAACACATATATGTTAGTTACTCAAATTCATCATCACGGTGACTTTGATATGTCGTCGGCTGCTTTCTCTCAGCCGTTATTCCTCCTGACAGAAGGGGATTGTTTTTTAACGCCTCAAGCACATCTTGTCCCTGATCGAGTGTTTTCTTTCCCTCTTCCAGTATACCAGAAATCTGCGGCGTCACACCGGTTATAAATTTAGCCACTTTTTCCATTTCCCGGATAATCTCCTTCACGCTTTCCAACATTTCCTCGATGTCGTTGAAGAGGACATTATTATCATCCAAAAGCGTTTTCAGTGAACCCTTCGGATCGACAAGATCGACGATAAGCCCTTTCGGATCGGCTGTCATGGTCGAAACCTGTAATGATATCGCTTCCACATTCTTGAGGATTCCATCGATTCTTTTCATTTCCTGATCCACCTGACCGTCCAGGGTATCCGAAATCGAACTCACATTCGTGATTATATTACCGACGGGACCTTTGTCCTTTCCCGTAATGATGCTGTCGACATTGCTGACAAGATCATCCACGTCAAACAGAAGTTTTCCCAGCTTGCTTTTTTTTGTTCCCATGATCGCGTCATTGATCGAAACAAGCGTCTGGTTGATATTGAGCATCGTGGGTTCGAGTTGTTTTAAAAGCGGGGCGACAGAAGCGATCAGGTCGCCGACACTTTCCCCTGTCCCGGCGGCACCGACATCCCTCATGAGTATTTCCTGTCCTTCTTTTGTCTGATTTGAAGGAATATACGCGCCTTCCTGTAATTCGGGGCGGGGCGGGCCTTCGAATTTACCCGGATGGAATACCAGACTCGTTCCGAATCCTATCGGACTCACCGAAACCTGTAATACCGAATTTTCATAGACCGTATGCTTGTAATATTCCTCGTAGATATAAAAATCGACATTGACGATTCTTTCGAGGGGATCAAGCTCTATGCGGCTTAATTTCCCGATCTCTATTCCCTTGAGCTTGATCGGCATACCGACCTCGAGATTGCTTCCCGATTCAAATTTCGATTTAAAATAATAGTTTTTTTTCAACCACCGCTGACTGATCCCGATAAAGACCAAAAGCGCCGCAAGTGTGAGGACAGATATGAGAATAAAAAGCCCGACAACCTTGTCGATATATTTAATACGTAATTTCATCGTGCCGTCTTTCTTTCGCCGTCCCGAGTGCCGTACACGCGTATTCACCGTTCATCCACGTATACGATTCACCGGCCATACAACATTCATCTGTAAGTCTAGTCATATACATAAATTATGTCAATAGAGGACCTCCCCGGCTGTTCCACCGGAGATTTCCACCCGATCGGCCTTTGTTTTTTATTCATTGAGAAGATCAAGCAGTTCCGTATCATAACTTGCCGCTTCTCCCAATACTTTTGAAAGAATTTCCTTTACGTATGTATTGTTGCTTTGTTTGATGGTATTGAACTCTCCGTACTCGATAACGGTCCCCTTTTTAAGGATGATCAGATAATCCGCAAGAAGGGAAACAAGATTCGTATTGTGTGAAACAGCGACAATTGTCGATTGTTTTTCCTTTTTTTCCTTGAGTATCTGTATAAGTTTTCTCGAATACATATTATCCATACCTTCCGTGGGATCGTCGAGAAAAAGAATATCGGGATCATTGATAATCGCGCGGATAAAAGATATTACCTTTTTCTCACCGGATGAAAGCATGGCGGGCCGCAATTGTATTGAATCAAGGAATCCGATTTTCGTGACCATTGTCTTTATACGATTATTGATTTCCTCACCCGTGAGTTCTGAAAAATGAAACTTTACGGGAAGCGATATATTTTCACTGATATTCGTATTTTCCCATAAAGCGGAATCCTGGAACATGAAGCCGCTTTTCTTTCTGAATTCCTTGAGTTCTTTGTCGGAAAGTAAAAGCATATCCTTGTTCTCTATCATCACTCTCCCGGAATCGGGAGGATAAATACCTGCGATGATCTTAAGCAGCGTGCTTTTTCCGCAGCCCGAACTGCCCATAATGATCGTACACTGTCCCTTTGGCACTGAAAGAGAAATATCCTTTAAAATACTGTAATCTTCCGATAAAAAACTTATTCCTTCGATGGTCACCAGATTTTCCATATCGTAACCGGTACCCCCGTTATGTAATCATAATTAGCCGCCGTCGTTTTCACGTTATTTGGCCGATATATAATATATGAGTGTGATAAACACATTTGCCAGAATACAGAGGATGAATCCCTGCCCCACCGCTTTTATGACAACTTGCGGCACTTCAGTCGATGCGACCTTTACCTTGAAAGCGTTATAGGTTGCGACCGTTGAAATAATAACACCGAATACGATACTTTTTACCAGAGAGGTAATGACATCGGAAAGCTTTAGTGCCGCCAGAAGATTCTGAAAATATTCGAGAAATTGCATAGGTCTGATGACTTGCGTTATCATAAATGAAGCAAAGAGTCCGATTATATTGAAATAAAGAGTAAGCACAAGAAGCGATATAATGACACCAAGGAATCTGGGAACGACGAGATAGGATATCGGGTTTATACCGACCGCGACATACGCTTCGATCTGATGAGTGACCACCATATGACCGATTTCGGTCGCTATTGCCGTACCCGATCTTGCAATGACGATAAAGGCGGTCAGAATCGGACCGAGTTCCCTGGTAATAATTGTCGTCAGAATAACATAGATCAGTTTTCCCTGTCCGAATTGCGGAAGAAGTGTAATCCCCTGTACGATAATGATGACACCCATCGCTAATGCGATAAATGAAATAATACTCAGGGCTTTTACCCCGGTAAAATAAATCTGCATTACAAGGACTTTAAAAGCCACCTGTTTTCGACGGAAAAAAAAGACGGCTTCTTTCAACACATGGAAAAAAAATCCCATTGCATAAAAGAAAAGCTTCAGCTTTTTATTCGCCCATCGTCCTATTCTCGTTACCATCGTCATCCCCGATTCTTTTCTTCCGGGTTAATATCGCTCCTTTCGATAAAGGCAAAATCGACGGCTGTTTATTTTTTACCCTTTTTCACTGTTCTTACGGATTTCGACTTTTTTGCCAAACTGCTTTTTCCAGCCGTTTTTTTCGGTTTTGCCGATCCGGTTTTTTTTGCTTTTTTTGTCGTTCCGGATGTTTTAGCCGTTTTTCTTGTTTTTGCCGACGTCGACTTTGTTGTCCCGGTTTTTCTCGCAATTGTTAATGTTTTTTCCGAACCGCTTTCTTTCCTGTCGATGATATCCCTGTGGTATTCGCAAAGCCTGTATAATTTACCCGATCTCGGATTTTTATCCGTCACCTTTGCACCGCATCGTATACAAAGCCCGAGTTTGCGTCGTTTATGGTAAAGCCGCGATGTACGTTCCGCACCGGACGCCTTATATTTACTTATTTGAAGCCGGAAACCTTTATATAAAAAAGTCCCTCTTGCCTCTTCGGAGCCATTCATGAGTTCACTCATTACCAACTCCAGTTTTTTAACGGTAATTTTCATTGGTTCCATGCGTCTGTCATTCTCCTTATATTAAAATTATAATGTATCTCCGATACCGGAAATATTCCCGGTATCGCGACGAAACATAACCACTTTTCATACGCGACAGCATCTCGTTTTCGTTAATATTATTTTCATTCTTTGTTTTTTTTATTTTTTTCAATATCTTATTCACTATCACTTCACTATCCCAAAAACAGGCACTCCACGCAGACCATTGACGCCGCCTGATATTTCGACGACCGCCTTGACGCGAACGTATCGTCACGCCATACGATAGTCGATGCCTATTTCCGTGTCACGTTTTAGCATAATTCATTTTGATCATCTTTGCAATAGGTAGCCGATAAATGTTTTGCAATAGAGGTAAGTAAGGATTACCCCATCATGGCATCCTGTACTATTTGCATTCGAACACAACAAAGGCGGTGACCTTAAAAGCGGCATGTACCGCTCCACAGGTTCATTGCGTCATTATTATAACGGCGCCGTATAACGTATTCTTCCGTCTCTTGACACACATGCACAAAACAGGTAATGATACAAAACAAAGAGAGATACCGATGAAACAGATCAACGTCAGGGTCAGGGTTCAACCCCAAAAATATACGCTTTCGATCGGCTACGATATCCTGAAAAGCGCCGTGAAAACTATCGTCGACCGTTATCCCGCAAGGAAATACGCTATTATCACCGATTCGACGGTGAAAGAATTATATGGCGGACTCGTCCTCGAATACCTTCAAAATGCAGGTGTCAACGCATTTCTTATTGATTTTCCCGCGGGAGAGCTTCATAAAACGATGGAGACAAAGCGATACCTCGATAACCGTCTCCTCGACGTCCGTTTCCAGCGTGACAGTATCATTATCGCCCTTGGCGGGGGTGTTGTCGGCGATGTGGCCGGTTTTGTCGCCGCGACCTATATGCGCGGGATTCCATTTTATCAGATCCCCACAACCGTTATGGCACAGGCGGACAGCAGTATAGGCGGTAAAACCGCCGTTGATTGTCCTCAGGGAAAAAATCTTATCGGGGCCTTTCATCATCCGGTCGGCGTGTTCATCGATACTAAAACCCTCTCGACGCTCGACGAACGCAACTACAGAAGCGGTCTCATCGAAATCATCAAACACGGTCTTATTCGCGACGCGGGACTCATCTCTTTTATCAGAAAGCATCTCGATATCATATTATCGAGAGGCGGTCCCGACTATCCATCCGTTATAACGTCATTAATGACTCTCAATTGCCGTATAAAAAACGATGTCGTTGCAAAGGATGCGAAAGAGAATAACTTGAGAAAAATTCTCAACTACGGCCATACGATCGGTCATGCGATTGAACATCTCTCCGGTTACTCACTGTTGCACGGTGAAGCGGTCGCGACCGGTATAGCGGCCGAAGCCTATCTTTCATTGAAATGCGGGTATCTTTCTGCCCCGGCATATACGGAACAGATCTCCCTTATCAGGGATATCGGCCTTCCGTTCAGTATACCGGATAATATCGGTATTGACGATATTATCGAAACCATGTATATCGACAAAAAGGCCCGTTCTGGCAAGCCGTCGTTTGTCATGCTCGCCGCCATAGGAAAAGTCAAGTTATTTAAAGGCGGGAAGACGACAACCGCGATCGAGGAAACGAAACTTCGTTCCATGCTGGCTGCATTCATGGAATCACCCGTGTACCCGTGAAATGTGAGTCATATATATATAAAAAAGGAGAAATGATGTGAAAGGTGTCATTGTCGCCGCGGGATACGGAACGAGATTTTTTCCGGCAACGAAAACGATACCCAAGGAAATGTTTCCGGTTATCGATAAACCGGCGATCGATTTCGTTATCGATGAGTTTATCGCTGCGGGCATAAAAGAAATACTTCTCATAACATCGAGAAGAAAGAAAAGCCTCGAGGATTACCTCGATCGTGAAATAGAACTCGAAAGCGTACTTTCAAAAGAAGAAAAATTCGATAAAATCAGAATAATCACGCCACCCGACGCCAATTTTTATTTTGTCAGACAGCAAAAGATGATGGGAACAGGACAGGCGATCCTTCTTTCGAAAGCGTTTGTCGGCGACGATATTTTTATCGTCGCCTATCCCGACGATATTTTCTTCAGTACGCGCCCGGTCCCGCTTCAGCTTTTCGATCAGTACGAAAAAACGGGCTGTTCCGTCCTCGCGACTGCCTATAATCCTCCGGATCTCAACCGTTACGGAATCATCACCATGGCGTCTGATGCCGTTCATGTCGCAGATATTGTCGAAAAACCGCCACCGGGAACCGAAGCATCAAAGGAGGCATCAATCGGCCGATTTCTCTTTACACCTGAAATTTTCAAAAAACTCGAAGACGGATTGGCGCTGCATAAAAACGGAGAATTTTATCATACTGTCGGACTCAAAGCACTCGCAGAAGAAGGCAGACTTGCCTTTAAAAGAATTGATGCCAATCGGCTTGATATCGGTGAACCGCGCGGTTATTTGCAGGCCATTCTCTTTTATGCACAGATGCGACCGGAGTATGAAACGATAGTGAATCAATTTTTGCGATCAAATTCCACGGACACGTGATAAGATAAAACCTTACCGGGTGACGTTGATTTTTTATAGCTAAAATTATGGAGAAAAAACGATATTCTATCGATAATATGAATAAGAGACGTATGCTATCATACTGTCATTTATTTTTAGCAGGTACCTGAAATATGTCCGACGACATGACTCCGTCGAAAAACGGAAAGCAAAACGAACAGCGTTTCGACTCACTCACAGATGCGGTATTGTACCTCCTGAGGTGTTTCGCACTCAAATATAAAACACCGCGAGTGGAGTATTCAAAATTTTTGGCGTTTGTCGAACGGTACCTCGAGCTTTATGACGCTACCAGCCAGGTGCTTAAAACCCTTTCCGAACAGACCGATTCATCCCTCACCTGTCAGCTTGAAAAAATTTGTGAAAATAAAAAATGCACTCTTGAATACGGTAACGATGCCATTTCGATTATATTCTTCAATCAATACTTTCTCGATATTATCCGTAAACGATACAAGGAAATCGAGAACGATCCCCAGATCCCCTTTCCTTCAGAGGAAAGCCTCGGCATTATCATACCACAGCAGCTTGTTTCCGTTATCAATATAAAGACCGACCTCCTTATGATGATGACATCATCCAGAATCGAAGAGGGCAAAATAATCAGGCTTATTCTTCCAGAAGGAATAAAGCCGATTATTCTCACCCAGGACCTTTTAAGCGGTAAAATGCTCGAGTTTGCAGCAAACAAAATAAAATTATATATGGATAATCCCAGAAACTCGGGATATATAGAAAATAAATTAACCGCAATTTTTCAAAACAAAGACCTGGGGCTTAGAGAAATGATGACCAGTGTTGTATTAAAACCGAGTTTTATCATCAAAACCATACATGAAATGTCGGATTTTACGTTTCGATTTTGGGCACATTTCTGTAATCTCATGATCCAGGAGTTCATTACAAAGGATAATAAACTGCCAAAAGAACACGATTATTGCCAGGCTGCTTATATTTTGTCTTTTTATAATATCTATTACAAAGGGGTGATGCAAAAGGAAAAGGAGAAAAAACGCGCCCTTGATATCCTCGACAAAAAACTCTGCAAGCCGCCTTTTATCTTCACCCTGACCGATATTTACCATATAAAAGATTCCAATGGATATCCTATTATAAGAAAAATATCCAAATCGACCATTAACGATTATTTACAGGATAAGCTTACCATAAAAAAGGATACTACGCTACCCGAACTGCTTAAATTCAAGACAGTCGACGGCAAGGAATACTTCATTCACAAATCGAAAATCGTCCCCCTTTGCATCAAACGGGGATTGACGGCATCACATGAATTGAGGAAGGCATATCTCAATAACTGGATCATCTTACTCAAGAAACACAAAAAATTAAAGATAATGTTTGATGATGGAGCATTTTTAAAGAATATCGAATTACAGCTTAAAAATCATTTTCCCATTCTTTTTACGCTACTGGATTACAATCTCCTCTACATGGCGAGCAAGGATGAAGACGATAAAAAAAATGAAATACAGGAAATCAAACGATATTTTGACAGAAAAACTTCAATGCTTCGTCCATATTTCGAGATACTTTCTCTGGACCGAAAGGAAATACTTCAGGAAGCTAAATCCCATCTTCCTTTCTGGGAATCGATTCCCATTCTTCGTTTGATCGTCTCTTTTTTAAAACGTCTGTTTTTCGGAAAGGATCCCAATACCCAGGAAATGACCGATACCAATGTACTGCCGTTGCATCCATATGATTCGGTAACCGTTCCTGAAAGAATGCCGATGGATGAACCGGCCAATCCCCGACAGGACCTTCAAACGGAAAAATACGAAATCCGCAGACGTTCCATGGATTCACGGGCCGCATTTGACAAAGCGATCATCAGACTCAAACATCATCTTGTCGGGCATGACATGTCTATCGATGAGAAACTGGAAAAACTTGCCGATCGATGGAACCCTCTCTATGATTCCGTCGCAAAGAGTAATCTTGTCGAGGACGTCAATTCAATCATCCGGGACTATATCCGCCGGCTAAAATATACCTTCAGGGTCAAGCCCCCCGATCTTGACCGTATCCGTAATCTCGCTGAAACCCTTTCAGAAAATCGTTCGTTTGAAAAGATCAAGAACAAGTCCCATTTTCAACAGTATATCGAAATTTACATGGTAAAGCTGCTTGGAGAACGAATAAAAGGCAGAAAACGTTTATGATATGATGCCGCCTCATGACGGTTCCCTTATCGTTATCCGAGACGCATTCCTCACATAACAATAAGACCTGAACCATATTTTTCCGATTATTTCTTTTTCCCTTTTCC